>JAFGRS010000031.1 GCA_016935045.1 Lentisphaeria bacterium
CATGTCCCCGGGGTTCTCGGGTGGACACATGCGGTGTGGCAGAACTCGTGCGGCATGGGGACCTACGGAGCTGACATGCGCCCCCCGGGCCTACCGGGGGTTGCGGCAGACCCCTCACGGCCCTACAGTAGCCGGCCATCCGGCGCCGGCCCCGGAACTGCCCAACGGCCGGAACAGCGGCGAGCGAACGACGGAGATCCCGCAATGCTCATGGTCCCCGGTTTTCCCGGACGCGTTGTGCACGGTCTCGACGGCGTATGGGACTTCGCCTTCCTGGGAGACACGCCGGACCCCGCCCAAACGGACCTCGTGGGCCTGGCCTTCGGGGACCGCATGGCGGTTCCCGGGTGTTTCGATGCCACCCCTGCCTATGCCGGTCGACGCGGCACGGCGGCCTACCGGACGACGGTTTCCGTCACGCCCGGGATTCGGGGGTTGTTGCGCTGCGGCGGCTTGGGCATGTGGGCCCGGGTTTTCGTCGACGGCGTGCCTCTTGGGGTCATCGACCTGCCCTACAGCGGCTTCACGCTGCCCGTCCCCGCCGCCGCCCACCGGGAGCGCGAGGTCCTGGTGCTGGTGGACAACCGCTTCGACGCGAACCGCGTGCCCCTCATGGAGCCGTTCTTCGACTTCTACTGCTACGGGGGCATCTACCGCAGCGTCGAATGGCACGAACTGCCCTCCGGTCCCGTGATCGACGGCGTCGAGGTGGCGGTGGCGGATCTCGCCGCCGGCACCGTTCGCCTGCGGGTTCGGCTCCTGGCGCCGTGGCCCGAACGGGTGGACCTCGATGTGACCATCGACGGGGTACCGGTCCGCGAACTCCGCAACGCGGCGCCGGACAAGGAAGGCCACGTCGACTGCACGGCCACCGTCCCCGATCCCACCCCCTGGAGCCCCGCCCGCCCCGTGCTCCACACCTGCTCGGTGCGCTGTGGCACGGACCGGGTCACCGAGCGCTTCGGACTGCGCACGGTGGGCGTGCGCGACGGCCTGGTGACGATCAACGGCACAGCCGTGAAACTCCTGGGATACTGCCGGCACGAGGCGCACCCCCAGTTCGGACCGGCCCTGCCGCTGCAGCAGCTTGTCCAGGACCTGCAGATCCTCCGGGATCTGGGCTGCAACTTCGTCCGCGGCAGCCACTACCCTCAGGACCCACGCTTCCTGAACCTGTGCGACGAAGCCGGAATCCTGGTCTTCGAGGAGAGTCTCGGCTGGGGCCAGAAACCGGAGCACTTCTCCCGGTCCGGGTTCCACGACGCGCAACTGCGCCAGACCCGGGCCATGGTCCGCAACAGCTTCAACCACCCCTGCGTCGTGCTCTGGGGATTCCTCAACGAGGGGGCCAGCCACACCCCCGAGTCCCGGACCCTGTACGCCGACCTGGCGGCGGAGATCCGCGCCCTCGACCGCAGCCGCCTGGTGACCTACGCCAGCATGCACCCCTTCGACGACCGCAACTTCGACCTCGCCGACGTCATCAGCGTCAACACCTACCCCGGATGGTATGCCCAGGACCGCAACACCCCCGCGCCCTGCGACGAAATCGTGCCGCGCCTCACGGCCATCCGACAGCATCTCGACCGGCATGGGTTCGCGGACAAACCCCTGCTGATCAGCGAGATCGGCGCCGGCGCCATCTACGGCTGGCACGACCCCCTCGAGGCCCACTGGACCGAGGAGTACCAGGAGCGGTACCTGGACATCGTCTGCAGGCACGTCTGCGAGAATCCCCGCCTGGCGGGCGTCGCCCTGTGGCAGTTCTGTGACTGCCGCACCTACGCCGGCGCGATGGCCCTGACGCGCCCCCGCGCCTTCAACAACAAGGGGACGCTGGACGAGTACCGCCGCCCCAAGCTCGCGTACCGTACCGTCAAGCGGCATTTCGGGAACGTCCCGCCGGAGCCCTGCTGAGCATGGATCCCGACCGGCATGCGGGAGGCGCGGAACCGGCGCCCGGCCGCGAAGGGCACGCCGGCGTCGGCGCGAAGGGTTGGATTGTCTATCCCGCGGCCCTGACCACGGCCGCCGGCATCGGGACGCTGACGCTGGGCATGATCTTCTTTGCCCGGGAGACGCACGGGGCGACGCCCACGGCCATCGGCTTCCTGGCCTCGACCTGGTCCCTGGGCTACATCCTCGGCTGCCAGGTACTGCGGCCCGTCGCCGAGGGACTGCTGCCACGCTACAGCATCCTGGCCGCATCCCTGAGCATGTCCCTGGCCGCCGGCCTCATGCTCCGAGCCGCGTCCCTCCCCCTGGTATTCGTCTGCTACGGCTTCTACGGGACCGCGGCCTCCTTCTTCTGGCCGCCCCTGATGGGCTGGCTGAGCACCGGGTTTGAGGGTCCCCGTCTGAACCGGGCCATGGGGACCTTCAACATCTGCTGGAGTGCCGGCGCCATCGCGGGTCCCCTGATCGCCGGTGTGCTGGCCCGCCTGGATCCGCATTACCCAGTGGCGTTCTCGGCGGTCGTATTCGCCGTCACTGCCCTGTACACCCTCGCCGCCATCGTCGTGCTGCGCGGACTGGACGCGGAGGACGGCAGTCACCGTGCCATGCACCGCGCCGGTCACGGCCAGACCGTCAAGGACAGCGGCGGCACATCCATGCGTTTTCCGGCCTGGGTGGGGCTGTTTGCCGCCTACGCGGTGCTGGGGCTCGTCCTCAACGTCTTCCCCCTGGCGGCCGGGGACCATCTCGGCCTGGGCAAACCGGCCGTCGGCTTCCTGCTCCTGGTCCGGGCGCTGGCCACCACCCTCGCCCTGGTGGTTCTCGGGCGGACCGTCTTCTGGCACTTCCGTCTGTCGCAGCTGGTGATCGGCCTCGGCATCTTCGCCCTGGCCCTGGTCTTTCTGCCCCACGCCCATCACCCGGCAGCCATCGCGGCGGTGCTGGCGGTCCTGGGGGCGCTGCTGGCCCACAGCTACGCCAACAGCCTGTTTCACGGGGTCTCCGGGAGTCGGAGGCGGGCCTACCGGATGGCCCTGCACGAGTCTCTGCTTTCCGCCGGCCTGGTGGTCGGCGGGGCCTGCGGCGGCGTCCTGTACCAGGCCATGGGGTACGCGACGGTCTGCCGGACGGCCGCGGGCGTCCTGGCCGCCGCCGCCGTGGCCGCCCTCGTTGTCGGCCGCTTCCTGCAGGGTCCGAGCCCCGCCGCCGCCGCCGCGTCGGGGCGTGGTCCCGGCCTGTAGGCGCACGGTCCCCGGGCCGTGTCCCGGCCGTGGCGATGCCGCCGGGGAATCGCCGGCCGACCTTCGGCAAAGCTCAGGTTCTGCGAGAGGCCGCCTCCCACACTGGGGCCCGCGCGGGAATAACTTCCCATTTTGCTGCAGGCGATCCCGGTTCCTGGCAAGGCGTGAGCGCAGCGGGCATACCCGCAGTGG
>JAFGRS010000279.1 GCA_016935045.1 Lentisphaeria bacterium
CCGGCTGAAGCCGGTACTACAAGCCTCGTCTCCAGCGCATTCCCAGGTTCGTAGTACCGCCTTGAGGCGGTCCCCAATCCGGCCGGCGCCCTCGACGGCCGATCCCCTTCCGGGATGGTGCGCGGAGGGCCGCGCGCGAGCCGGGCTGGGTCCGCGCCGCCGTTCCCCTGGAGGGCGACGCTCCGCGGAGCCGCATCCCATCTCCTGGAGGGCGACGCTCCGCGGAGCCGCATCCCGAACCTTGCCATTGTGGCGGCGGTACCGTAGGGTATGGGGGTACGGACTCCGGGCGTCCGGGCCGTCGTCCGTTCACGGGCTTGCGGGAAGGAACCGAATCATGAAGATCCAGGTGGGACACGGCCGCTGCTGCATCACTCCGCCGCTGGGCATCGCCATGGCCGGCTACGGCGCCCGGAAGCAGGGCGCGGCGGGGGTGCACGACGAGCTGTTCGTCAACGCCGTGGTTATTGACGACGGCGGCGGTGCCCCCGTGGCCGTGGTGGCCCTCGATCTGTGCCTCCTGCCCCCCGCACTGGCGGCGGAGTACAAGGAGGCCGTTCGGACGGCGACCGGTCTTGCGCCCGAGGAGGTTTTCCTGAACACCTCCCACACCCATGCCGGGCCCAGCGTCGGGGGCCACGGCGAGACCGACGAACTCGTGTCGGCCTATCGTACCGCCCTGTCCGCGCGGATCGTCGAGGCCATTCAGGCGGCTCTCGGGGAGCGGGCACCTGCCGTGCTGCGGGTCGGTTCGGCGCCCCTGGACATCGGCTGCAACCGGCGCCAGGCCCTGCCGGACGGCCGCGTGATCCTGGGACACCGCCCCGATGGCCCGACTCTCAAGCAGCTCACCGTCTGGTCCTTCCACCGAGAGAACCGCCCGGACGTGCTGCTGTTCAGCGTACCCATGCACGGTACCACCCTCGGCGGGCAAAACCTGCTTCTCTCGGCCGAGTGGATGGGTATGGCGGTGCAATACGTCGAGGGCGAGCGCAGCGGTGTCCGGGCGGTCTTTCTGCAGGGTTGCGGTGCCGACCAGGACCCCTACTACACGCAGGAGCGCGGCGTGCGCGGCACCTTCGCCGAGGTGGAAGCCCACGGCCGCCGAGCCGCGGCCGCGGTGGGTCAGGCCCTCGTTGCCGCTCGGCCTCTCAAGGCGCTTCCCCTGCGCACGCTCCTCCGGCAGGTGGAACTCGCCCCCAAGGAGGCCGGCGGCACTCCGCAGGCGCTCATCCTCCACGGCCTGCGACTCGGGGATGCGACCATGCTGTGCCTGAGCGCAGAGGCGTTCGTCGAATACGCCCGGTACGGCGCGGGCGTGTCCAAGGCGGCCGAGACCCTCGTCCTGGGCTACACCAACGGGAACATCGGCTACCTCTGCACCGACAACGTCTACGCGGAGGGCGGCTACGAGGCGAACACCACCCGCGTCGCACCCGGCTCGGAAGCCGTCGCCAAAACCGCCATGGCCACACTGCTTGCCGAACTGAACGCGTAACCCCAGTTCTCGCGTTCGTTCACACGATGAGGTCGGAAAGAGTGCCGGCTGGCCCCAGCCCGTCCCGGCAGGCATTCCGCTCGGGCGCGCGGACGACGTCCGAAGGTGACTTCTGCCGCGGCTTGCCCCCGACTTCTCTCGATTCTCCTCTCGATTCCCTCGATTCTATCGCATGTCCAGCAGGACTTTGCCGGGCTGTCCCCCGGCGAAGCAGCGGAAGGCCTCCGGGGCCTCGGCGAAGGGAGAGACCTTTGAGACCAGGTCCTGGACCCGCAATCCCCCTCGATACAGGTCGACCATGGCGTCGAATTCGCCGACCTGGAAGAACCATGACCCAACCGCGTGGACATCGCGGCGGATGAAGTCTTCGCTGGGGGAGAGTTCGAGGGGGCCCTGTTCGCCGTTGAAGACGACCGTTCCCGCGGTGCGGACGCTGCGGAAGCAGGCCTTTGCGGTGGCGGGGATGCCCGCCGCCTCGATGGCGACGTCGACCCCTTTCCCGTCGGTGAGCGCCCGGATCTGGGCCACGGCGTCGTCGCCGGCAGGGTCGATGACGGCGGCCGCTCCGAGCCGTGTGGCGTACTCCCGCCGGGACGCGATCGGGTCAACGGCCAGGACCCGTCGCCCAAGGTGACTCTGCAGGAGCACGTTGCCGAGGCCGATGGGGCCCAGCCCGAAGACCGCCAGCGTGGCGATCCCGGGATCGTTCAGCTTCAGAGAGGTGTGGTAGGGCACCCCGAGCCCGTCCCCCGAGACCAGCACCGCCACTTCGTCGGGCATCCCGGCCGGGATCCGCAGGCAGCCGGTCTCCATGGTGACAAAGAACTCCGCGTGCATGCTCCCGAGGAACTTCTTCCGGGGGCACCAGGTGGACTGGCCGAGCTGGCATTCCGGGCAGTCCGGCCGGCCGCAGCCGCAAATCGCCGAAACCCCGACTCGATCGCCTTGCGCGACCCGGGTCACTCCCTCCCCGACGGCATGGACCACGCCCACCGCCTCATGCCCGCCGTTGCCCTGAGCCATCCCGGCGCCCCGGTAGGCCTTCAACTCGCTGCCGCAGAGGGCAGAGAGAAGGGTCCGCACGACGACCTGTCCCGGCCCGGGGGTCGGCTCGGGAGCCTCGACGACGCGTACCACCGCATTGCCATCGACCTTGAGCGTCTGCATGGATTGCCTATCCTCGTTCTTGCCTGTTGTCCGGCACTTCGTCGGCATGCCGCCCGGAGACCGTGCGGCCTACTGGAGCGCCCGCGTCCTCGCGGGCATGCCGCCCGGAGACCGTGCGGCCTACTGGAGC
>JAFGRS010000280.1 GCA_016935045.1 Lentisphaeria bacterium
GCCGATGTCCCCTACTCCTCCGGCTATTGCCCGGGCGCGGGCGGCTGGTACCTGTCCTGGCAGATCACCAACACGGCCGGGATGCAGAGCTGGTATATGGTCGAGGAGGAGGTGAACGGCAGGGGACGCTGGCTGAGTTGGAACCAACTGGACTACCAGAACCCCATTCTCGGCGAAACGCTGCCGGTTCCCGGCGCCTACGTGCTGCTCGAAGCCTACGAAAACGACACCTGGCTCGGAACCGGCACCAGCCACAGCATGATGATCGACGAAATGACCGTCTACTACACCGTGCTCGGAATCGTCGACCACGTATCCGTAACCATCCTGGAGGGAAACGCCAGCGACGAGGTCCGCAACACGCGGAGCATCCCCGATATCCTGCAGGTGATCCCGGGAGCCCCCGATTGGGTCGATACAACATCCGGCGGGACGCCCCGGAAGATCAGGGGTTTCGGCATCGACCTCGATGGCAACGGGGGAAACCCGCTCTACGACCCGGACCGCCTGCACTACATCTTCGTGGCGGATTGGACCCCACAACTCATCGACCCGGTGTTCCCCTTCTCCCCCGAATGGGATACCCACTTCGAACAGCTGACACACGAACTCACGGGATACGCCGAACGCCTCCGGACCAAAAAAGGCATCCGCCTCCGCAGCAGCGACCGCCGCAGAATGTCCCCGCGTGCCTTGCCGGATGCCTCCGAAGGTGCCTGGGCGATCCCACCCCCGGGCACGGGCCGTAGAGCACGCAAACCCCTGGTGCTGGAGATCGACCTGAGGGCCGTCCACCCCCTCCCGGTCCGCGGCCTCATGCTGGCATGGGCCCAGGACGCGTGCCCTCCTGCCTCTGCCTACCGGGTGCTGTTCGGAGTTCGCAAAGGGAACTTGGCGGAGGCAGCCGTGGTGCCCATGCCCCCGCGCGCAGACGCGCTGGCTCAAATGGGTGTGATCGACGATGGAGGGGATGGTCTGACGCAGGTGCCGGTGATCTTCGATGACCCCGGCGCTCCGGTGCGATACGTGCGCCTGGTCTTCCCGCCCGGGGAACCGCTGAAGGAGGCGGTCCTTCACGCCATCCGCTTCCTGTATGACTGGGGGCCGTTCGAAGACTCGCCGGAAAACCCACGGCCGGCAGAGAGGTAGACGCCCAGAGGATGCTGCCGTGTCCCCTGCACGTCCCTGCAAGAGGACGGGAGTCGTGGTTGACGGGACCGTCATTGCCGCAAGACGGGCTCGCCTGACCCGCTCGATCCGGCGCCTCGAGAGGATCGCGTCCCTTCGCAAAGCAGCCTTCGGCCGCAACCAAACGCCCTGCGGCATACCATCCGTGCGTGTTCTGCGGCTGCCTGCATCCAGCGGGGCTGCCTTCGCCGTACCGTAGGCGCCCAGTCGACCCGGGGAGAAACCGGGAAACGGCTCAGCAGCCGACACATCCCCTGGAGCGCGAAGCTCCCGCTGAGCCGGAAGTGCCCGCGAGGACGCGGGCGCTCCATCCCTCCTGGAAGGCGCAGCTCCCGCTGAGTCGCATCCCAAGCCGCTCGCGGGTTTCACTGACCCTTTGCGGAGCGTCTCCCCAGCCTCTTGACAGCCCCGGCTTGCGGGGCGATACGTATGGCATATCCGCAGGCCCCCCGGAAACCGCTGCGGGGGCGGGTCGACCGAATCGATCGTTCCCGGCCCCCGCGTTTCGAGGCATACGCCATGATCCGTTTCACCCAACCATGGGCGACCCGTCGGGGCTGTCTGCTGGTGGCGTTGGGGGGTCTCTGCATGACCACCATTCCGGCGGCGGAGCTGTCCCGGGAAGGAAACGAGTGGCGTTTCGGCGACGACCGCCTGGCCCTGTGCATCGACGCCGTCGGCGGCGCCCTCACGGGGCTTTCCGTGGGGGAGCGTGCGCCCTTGCGGGACGAAGGCAGCGGGCAGTGGTTCGATGTGCGCCAGGATGACCTCTGGGTGACGGGAGGGATGCAGGCCGTTCCGGCGCTGACGGCGGTGCGCCCGGTCGGGGACGGGCAGCTCGAGGTGACGGTGACGGTGGCCCACTGGCAGGTCGTCTTCCACTATCAGCTCCTTCCGGATGCCGGTGCCCTGAGGCGGTGGTTCAGCGTCACGTGGAACGGATCCGAGCCGACGAAACTCAAGGGTTTCTGGATGCGAACGCCACCCTTCCGGGCCGGCCCCGACACCTGGTACTGCCTGCCCGGCGTCTATCCGCCGGAGACGCGGTCCGCGGAGAGCTTTTCCGAGGGCACCCGGCGGAGTTCCGGCAGGAGCCCGAATGTCCTCGCGGCCCAGGTCGAGAGGGACCTCGCCGTCGTCTGGGTTCTCGACGAGAGCAAGCCCTTCTCCGACCGCGGTTCGGTGACGGCAACGGAGACCGCCGATGGGGTCCGGGTCTCCCAGGGCTTCCAGGCCCTGGCCCGGATGCGTCCCGGGGACACGCAGGTCCTCGGCGATGCCTGGATCTGGATTCTCCCCTGTGATGGTGAAACGGCCCTGAAGCGCCTCGGGGACTGCCTGCGGCAACTGGGTCACTGTGTACCCCCGGACCGACCGGACTGGTTCCGGGACGCAGTGCTCTACTCGCTGCATCCCGGCGGAACGATCGGCAGTCAGTTTACGGACCTGGGCGGATTCCGGGCGGCGGCCGATCTTCTCGAGTCCATTGCCGCGATGGGTGTCGCCGCGGTGTGGATCATGCCCATCGAGGATCGTTCTCCATACCATCCCCGGGACTACTACGCGTTCCAGGAGGGCCTGGGATCGGCGGAGGAGTACCGCGCCCTGGTCGCCCGGGCCCACACCTTGGGGCTGTACGTCCTCCAGGACATCGTGCCGCACGGAGGCAGCAACGATTGCCCCCGCGCCCTGTCCCACCCCGAATGGCTGGCCTGCGAGGAGGATGGCTCGACCCTGCCCTACTGGTGCTTCGACTTCCACTGGCCAACCTGGCAGACCTACATGGCCGACGTGGCGCGCCACTACGTGCGCGAATACGGCGTGGACGGGTACCGCGTGGATGCCTGCGCCGGCAGCAGGATCCCGAACTGGAACCCCGACATCCCCTACGGACGCGCCAGCTTCGCCCAGCTCCAGGGGGGACTCGGCATGCTGCGCGCACTGCGTGCCGCGGTCAAGGAGACGAAGCCGGATGTGGGGGGGCTGCTTGCCGAAACCGAAGGCAGCATCTACGCCACCGTCAGCGACGCGGTGTACGACTTCACGCTCTGTTACCAGGTCTTTCCGGATGCCCGCCGGACCGGGCCCGAGGTCTTTGTCGGCCGGTTGCGACGCTGGCTTCACGAGCAGCAGGCCGCCGAAGTGCCCGGCGTGGTGCGCCTGCGACACGTCGAAAGCCACGACAGCCTCCGGTCACTCCTCTGCTACGGGCTCGCGCCGCAACGCGCCCTGATGGCGGTGAGCGCGTGGATCGACGGCATGCCGCTGGTCTACCATGGCGCCGAAGACGGCAGCAGGGACATATGCAGCCGCATCTTCGCCGTGCGCAGGACCCTGCCGGAGCTTCGTCGGGGCGCCGCCGACTACCTGGCCGTGCAGGCTCCGCCGACGGTCTTTGCCTGCCTCCGGAGTCTGGCGGACCATGGTGCCATCGTCCTGGCCAATCTCGGCCCCGAGGGTGTCGAGGGGGAAATCCGCCTGCCCCTCGATGCCCTTCCCGATGGGGCGCCCCGGCCACAGACCGCCCATGACCTGTGGACCGGCGATACCGTTCCCGCCGAGGTGGACGGCGGGTCCCTCCGGATGCCCATCCGGCTGCCGGCGTTCGGCTTCACCGTGCTGGCCCTGCACCCGGACCGGGGCGCCGAACGGTCCCCCGCCGGAGAAGCCTGGTCCGCCTCCGCTCCGGAGGAACTCCCCGTGGCGGACGCGGTGCCGGCGCTGGTTCTCGAAGGTCCGGGGTACGCGGCTGCCATCGACAACGACACGGGCTTGCTGCGTTCCTTTGCCGTAGGGGGGCGGCGGGTGCTTGGGCCGCTGGATCTGTACACCGGAGTCCAGGTTGCCGGCGGCGGTGACGTCGTGGCGAAGGTCTCGCGCCGGGCGGGACCTGACGCCGCGATCTCGGCGGCCATCGCGCTGGGCGGGGCAACTCTCGAGCTGACCTACCGCGCCGAGCCGGCGGGTCTGCGCCTGCACTGTGCCTGGATGGGGGAGGCCCCCGGCGACCTGGCCGCCCTTGAACTTCCTCTGCTGGCGGCACGCCGTTGGGCCGTATCCTGCGCGGAGGGCCGCTTCGAGGACACCGTGCGGCCGCCGGGCAACATCTCCGCAGGCACGGTGGGCTCGATCTACTGGCGCCCCCAGGCCATGGGTGTCGTCTTCGATTCGCTCCTGCACCCGTTGGGGCTGGAACCCTCCGCGTCGCGGCTCAGCGCGTTGGCCAACGGACGTCCCCTCGAGGTGTTCCTCGACCCGAGTGCGCAGCCCGTTCGCCTACAATGCCTGCACCGCCCGGAGGATCCCGCGGACCTGCGCCTGCTCCTGGCCTGGACCGACCCCGAAGCGGGAACGCGCCGGCCCTGCCGTTCCTTCGCTCTCCTGCTGGCCCCCGGGACGCTGCCCCCAGCCGCCGGGAGCGACCACCCTCCGGCCAACGGGAACCTTCATCCCCAGGCAATCCAAGGCCTCCTCCCCCCACCGACAGAGCCGTTCCCGCGGGTGCTGCCGGCAACCGGCGGCTGGATCGTCCGTAATGCGCACTACAGCGTGCGGCTGTCGCGATCCGGGGCCCCGGTCGAGGTGTCCGTCCCGTCGGCAGCCCCCGACGCGGTCCTCCGCGGGGGCGACCTCTACACGGACCGGGGCTTCGGGGCCGGCGGCACGCGCTACGGCGTCGCCGACGAGGTCGAGGCCGCACAGCGGCTGTGGCGCGACGGCAAGGTCCTGCGGCTGCGCTTCGAGGGGCGTCTGCGGCATTCGTACCGCTTCCACAAGCTCGTGCCTCCCGTGGAGTACTTCTGGGAGTACGCCTTCGATGCCGGGGGCACCTTCGCGATGCAGGCGGGCGTACGGCCGCACGTTCCCCCTTCGGGCGAGAGCGCCTTCCTGGGGCTGTGCCTGCCCGTGCCCGGCCTGACGGATGTCCGCTTCGAGCACGGCGGCCGGCTGGTCTTCGAAGGCGCCGTGGGAGACGGCCGCTCCCGGGTTGGCGAGACCTCCCGCATGGGGACGCCCACCGTGCCGGATCGCATCGTCGCATCCGGAACGTCAGGACGGCTCGTCGAACTCTCCGGGATCACCTGCGGCGGCGCGGAGACCTGCCGGAATGTCTTCGCCCATGGCCGCAATCTCTTCCTCACCTGGTACGACGGACCCGCCGAATCCCGCCGGGAAGGCCACTGGCGCTGGCTGTCGGCCTGCGTCACCCCCGGCAGGGACGACGCCCGCCCGCCCCGGGTCGCCTTCGCCGAGCCGCCGAACGACCAGCCCGACGGATTGCTGCGGGACGGCGGCTTCGAGACCCTCGGCGGCTCGACGGCCTTCAGCCTGCGCGGCGGCCCCAGCCTGCGCCGCGGCAGCGCCCTCGGGGTGTGGGCGGCCCCGGCGGGGGGCAGCGTGGTCCCGACGCCGGTTCATGGGGGACGCCTGGCCGCGGCCGTGGTCAGCTCCCAACCCCAGAGCTACCGTTTGTGGCGGCAGTCACTGCCGCAGGATGCCTTCCCCGAGGGGTCGCGCTGGCGCCTGAGCGCCTGGGTGAAGGGCGAGGGCATCGAGCCCGGTCCCGTCGCCTGGCAGGTCGGCACCGTACGCCTCGCCGTCGTGGGCGAACGCACGACCTACGTGTCCTGCGAGGACCTCACGGGGACCTTCGACTGGCGACAGGTGGCCGTCGAGTGGCAGGTCCCCCCGGACCTGCGCGACGTGCGGCTGGAAGCGGGCCTCAACGGCGCCACCGGAAGCATCTGGGTGGACGATCTGCGCCTGGAGCGCCTGCCGTGAACACGCCCATGTGCTGCACCAGGCAGGCAGAACCCGCATGCCTCCTGCTGCAAGGCGACAAGAAAGGTGTAGATCTATGTTCTCAGAGACCATCAAGCCACGGTTCTGCGAGACAGACCTCCTCGGCCATATCAACAACACCGTGGTTCCCGTCTGGCTCGAAGTCGGCCGGACACCTGTCTTCGAGCTGTTCACTGGGCCCCTGTCGCAGGCCGGACCCGCCACCTTCCCCCTGCTCCTCGTCAGCCTGGCGATGGATTTCCGCCGCATCCTCCGTTTCGGCGTCGATGCGGTGGTGGAGACGTCCGTCACGCACGTCGGACGCAGCAGTTTTGCGCTGCGCCAGGTGATCCGCCAGCAGGGGGAGGTTTGCGTCGAGGCGAAGGCGACCGTCGTGCATGCGGACGTGGCCAACGCCCGTTCGGCCCCCATCCCCGAGCCCCAGCGCCGCCGGCTCGAGGCCTGGCATGCCGAGGCGCAGGCAGCCCCCGGCAGCGGAACACACGAACCCTGACGGTCCCCTCTCGCCCCGCGCATCGCCATGGGGATCGCGCCGAACGCCGCAGGCGCAACGTCCGGGCCGCACCCCTTGCGCCCCTGTGCAACGCCTCGCCCGGTTGCCCGGAAAAGGCGTCGGCTCCGCAGCGGTCCGGTCTGCCGGGGCCGGACGCCCCGTCTACAGGACGGGTTTCCAGGCCTTGAGCACCCAGAACGCCACCACGGCCGTGATGGCGATCAGCGCCAGCCCCACGAGGATCAGGATGCGCAGGCGCCGGCCTTCCCGTTCGAGGGGGTCATCCAGGACCCGCCGGGTTCCGGGAGGCAGCTTGGCGAGCTGCGTCAGAATGCCCCCGAACGCGATCGAGATCTTCGCACGGCCGTTGATGGCCCAACCGTTCGCGTCCAGGATCGGACCCAGGTTGCGCTGCCGGAGTTTGAGCCAGGCAATGACCATCGAAGGCCCGGAAATCAGCACCAGGATCCCCAGGATCGCCAGGGGCATCTGCCACCAGGCCAGGCCGAGAAATGCCTTGCCAAGAGCCGCAACGGCAGTGCCGATGGCCCCCAATGCCAAGCCCACCGCCGCCAGAATCCCCACCGTGCCGGCAATCCCCAGGGAGGGAGCCGCCGCCGCCCCGCCCGCGGGAGGCTTCTCCGCGGCGGCCGCCGCGGCCGTGACCTGGGCCGCGGCCCTGTCCTGCACCGACTTCTCCCGCGCCGCCGCAATCTTCTCGATCTGGGCCCCGATCATGGCGCCGAACTTCTTGTAGGGCATGAGGATGGCCTGGCGGATGCTGATCGGGTTCTCGACGATCTTGGTGACCGTGGCATCCCAATCCCGTCCGAGCCGGTCGTAGAACACACCGTTGCGGCCGACCATCAGGTTGTCCGCGTCGCCGCCGGTGACCGCGGCGGCGATGGTCATCTTATCGCCCGCCACGCGGCCGGTGCAGTCGCAGTAGAGGAGGTAGCAGCGGCTGAGTCCGGCGAGGGCGCCGTGTTTGGCCATATCGGCCACGCGGACGCAGAGATCGCAGCTCCGGCCGTCGATGTACAGGGTGCCGGCCTGGAACACGGATTTCTTCTCGCGGGAGTAGAAGTCCCGAAAGGCGACGAAGTTGTTGAGCAGGCAGGCCAAGTCCCGGTAGTACCGCACCAGGCGGTCCACCGCGACGATGGCGTTCATCTGGGGTTCCAGGGCCTTGTCCCGGGCGATCAGGTCGGTCACGGCCTGGCGTCCATCGCCCGCAAGCAACTCCTGTACCCGGGTCAGGCCGAGCCCCTCGACCGCCGCCCCGGCCTTGGCGGCCTGCCAGCCCTCGTAGGCGGCAAAGCGCGCCTTGAGGGAGACCCATTCCTCTTCCGTGAGTTCCGTTTTCTCCGCCCCCAGCAGAGGCGTCACCACGGCCTTGTGGAAGGCGTTCACGGGGCCGACCCAGGCCGGATTGACGCCCTGTCCCAGGGGCACCGGCTTCCCCGCTTCCGCCTTCGCAATCGGGAAGGCGGAGATGTCCGGCGAAGCCGTGGAAAGGTCCTGCGCAGCCAGGGCCGCGAAGTCGGACTCGGCGCGGTTGAGGCTGGCGGCCGCCCGGATATCGAAGGCAATGAGGCGGCAACGGGCAAAGTAGTCGTCGATCTTGGCGCGGACCGCTCCGAGGGCCCCGTGGGCCGCGGCCGTCCCGTCCCCCAGAGGCAGGATCCCATCCCGGTCGCCTTCGGCCGCAGCCCGCCAATCGGAGAATGCCTGGAGGGCGGCATAGAAGGCGTCCAGCTTCGCCTGGTTGACTCCGGGCGCCCCCGACCGATCCGGCTCACCGCCCAGGCCGGCGATGATGTCCGTGATCACGGTCCGGGTGGCGTCGCCGTCGGCTGCCGCGGCAGGGACGACCCCGTCGCCGTTGAAGCGTGTCTGCGCGAAGATGCGGGCCGTGTCGGCCGTGTCCGCCACGCTGACCGCGGTGGCATCCGGCTTGCCGAGGTTCCTGAGGATCTCCCTGGCGGATGCGAGGAGGCCTTTGCCCTCATCGCTGGCGTCGTTGATGGCCGCCAGGGGCAGTTCGGCGCCGCCCGCGAGGAGTGCATCGGGGTCCCTGAGGTTGGCGCAGGCCCATTGGACGGCGGCGAGGATTTCGGGCACGCGAACGCGCCCATCGGCATCGGTGTCGATCAGGGCCAGGGTCTTGGGGTCGAATTCGAGTCCATTGACGGGACAGCTCAAGGCCACCCAGAGTTTCTGGTCGAGTGCGCTCAGGCGAGCCAGAACGGCACCCGAATCCAGTTTGAGCTGGTCCATCCCGCCGGCGCGGAAGAAGCGCCAGGAAGCCATGTCACCCGTGGATTCAGCCATGTTCCAGGACTCCTCATGCATCCCCGGCGCCGGCCCCGGGACCAACCGCACCCACACCCACGCGCACCGCCCGCACACACAGCCGGCCAGCCAACCCGCGCAACAGCGCACCAAGTATACAAGAACCCCTCGAAGCCATTCCTGCAATGCGGCAGCGCGGGAATCCCTCCGTCACCTGGGGAAGGGATGTGAAGAACCGGCGGAGACCTGCCTGCGCCTGCCTGTCGCGTCCGCGACACAGGCAGGTGTACCGCACAGGCCGACCGCCGACTCCATCACCTGCCCTGAGCCTGACGCCATGGCGCACCGAGCCGGTCGTCCTCGACCGTACCACCCGCGACGGAAGCCTCACAGAAGCACCCCCACAAGGGGGGAGGTCCCGCCATCTCGCGGCCATCCCCTGCCCCGCCGCGTGGGCAGAGGCCCCGCGCCGGCAGCAGCAGGGACACGGTCCCGCCGCCCGTTGCGCGGGACCATGGGCAGGGCTCTCATCCCTCCCGGCCCGCGTCCTGGAATTCCGTGCGACGGATCACCTCGTCCTGCATGCCGGCGGACAGCCGCACGAAGTAGTCGGTATACCCTCCGATGCGCACCACGAGGTCACGATGCCGTTCCGGCTCCCTCCGGGCGGCGCGCAGGGTCTCCGCGTCGACCACGTTGATCTGGGTCTCGAAACCGCCGCGCCGGAGAAACGTCAGCAGAAGGTCCCGCAACCCCTCCCGGGACGTGCGCTCCCGGAACAGTGCCGCCGGGAATTTCATATTGTAGGCCGCGCCGCCGATGAGGGGGCTGTGGTCCCAGGCAGTGGTCGAGAGGATTGCCGCGGTAGGGCCCCGGTGTTCGCGTCCCTGGGCGGGGCCGCAGCCATCGGCGAAGGCGGTGCCGGCCCGCCGGCCGTCGGGGGTGGCGCCGCAGGTGCTGCCGAGGCGTTCGTGCATGACCCAGCAGAAGGCCCCGGGGACGAAGGCGCTGCCGTCGGGCGCCATGCGTTGCCGGCGGCACTCGGCGGCGGCAAAGCGGATGATGTCGTCGAAGAGCCCGTCCACGGCGGCGTCGGCATTGCCATACTTGGGGTAGGCGAGGAAACGGTGGTGAACGGCTTCGAAACCGACGAAATCCGCTTCGAGCACGCGCTGCAGGTCGGAGAAGGAGAGCAGGGCCTGCCCGAAGACCTCGCTGCGGATGACGTGCAGCGAGTCCACCAGGTTGGCCAGTCCCACAAAACTACACTCGACCCAGTTGCAGCGCGCGCCGCCGTCGTCGATGTCCCGCGCCCGCTCGATGCAGTCCCGGGTGAAGACGCTCTGCAGGGGTTTCCGGCCCTGCAGCCGGCGGACTTCCCGCAGCCGGTTCTGTTCCGCGGCCGCCCCGGCAATGCGTTCCCCAAGGCGGGCGCGGTAGGCATCGAGGAAGGCGGGAAAATCCGCTGCCGGACGGGCGGACGCCGCCTGTGCGGCGACCTCGTCGAGGAGGATGCCCGGGGTGCTGAAGTAGGGCGAGGCCACCCAGGCATTGCTCGCGCCCACGGGGGTGATCTCGACACAGGTCGAGTTGATGTAGCCGCAGCTCTCGACCTCCGGCAGCCCCAGGCCGCGCAGCCCTTTCTGAATCGTGGCATCCCCGAAAAAGGCCACGTTGGGAATGCCCAGACCGATCAGTTCCACGCCGAGATCGGTGAGTTCGCGGGGTGTTCCCTCGTGCCAGCAGATCCCCACCGTGGGGTAGATCATGCGCGTGCGGCGCAGGGCTTCGAGGCAGAGGAACGAGAGCGGATTGGTCACGTCGGCCCCCGCCGGGTCCCGACCTCCCACCATCACGCTCATGGCCAAGCCGTCGGGGATCGCCTCGTTCACCAGAATGTACAGGCATTCGAGCAGGGCCAGCGCCTCGGGATCCTCCAGCCTGCCCGCCGCCCGGTCCCGGGCATAGAAGGGCCACAGAGTGCGGTCCAGGTGCCCCGGCACCACCAGGGAGACCTGTTCTCCCAGCATGACGGCAAGGTCCATCAGCCACAGGAGTTGCACGGCATCGCGGAAGGTCGCCGGAGGGCCATGGGCAACCCGGCGGCACGAGATGGCGATCTGCTCCAGTTCCCGACAACGCTCGGGATCCGCTCCCTCCTGCAGGGCTTCCGCCGTCAGGGCGGCGTGCTCGATCATCTCGGACAACCCCAGCAGGGCCTGACGGAACGAATCCAGGGCTGCCGCCGCCGTCCCCGAGGCGTCCTGCAGCCGCGTCGCCAGTTCGGCGAGCATGCCATCGATGCCGTGACGGAAGATGCGGCTGCGATCCAGTTCGCAGTGTCCGGTCTGGCCTCCGGCAGCCGGGTAGCCGCGCAGCGCCTTTGCCGCGCCTGCCGCTTCCTCCCGTTCTCCCGGTCCCGCGGGCGCCAGACGCCCGGCGAGGAGTTCCGCGTCGTCCAGGGCGAAACGGAGGGCGCCCAGACGCTCCCGCACCACAACGCCCTTGCGGGTCTGCCACGATGGGATGGCCTCGGTACTGCGCAGGGCAACGACGGCAGCAGCCGACGTGTCCCGCCACGCCAGGCCCTTACGGGCAAAGCAACGCTCTCGCAACGTCCGTATGCGCCCGTCGTCCTGCATCGATGCCGCTCCGTCCATGAACACCCGGCCGGGGCGCCGGGAGACAACCGCCCAGACGCCGAAGAGACTATACCACCCCTTGCGCCGAGGAGGAAGGCGCCCCGGAGACAGGGCGGCGCCGGGGAAGCGGCTCGCCGCGCGCGACGGGTTGCGCGCGGAGCACGCCTCGGGAGCCCCCTGACTCGCGGTGAGGGCCAGGAGGGCGTGACCGCCCGTCCGCCCTGCGCGCCGCGCCGAGCCGCGGAGGGAGTCGGGATGATGTCCGCGAGGGCTTCTGCGGTCATGCTGGTGGAGAATGGACTTCCCTGCGCCTGCATCGTTCTGCCCCGGGATGCATCCCCACGCCTGAAGGAAGCCGCCGTTCTGCTGCGCGACACGATTGCGCGCCGGACGGACGTCACGCTGGCCATCGTTGAGGAAGGAGATGGAAGTCCTGTGCCGACGCAGGTCCATCTGGGACCCACCGCGTACGCGCGGTCCCTGGACTGGCCGGTGCAGGACCTGGACATGGATGGATACATGATCGGGGCCGCGGACGGGCAGCACCTGATCCTGGCCGGAGGCAGCGACTGGGGTGTGGAGTATGCTGTCTGCGAGCTGCTCGAACGCTGGGCGGGTGTTCGCTGGCTCTTCCCGGGTCCCCTGGGCGAGTGTGTTCCCAGGTCTCCGGGACTGGCGGTGGAGGGTTCTCGGTTGCGTGCAGAGCCGGCATTCCGGCATCGTCTCTTCAGCGGCTTGGGCAAGGAGGAAGCCCCTCCGGAACGGGGTCAGCAGGGGCTTTGGGCCCGTCGCAACCGCATGCACGGGCGTGTCGCATTCCACCACAATCTCTGGCGGCTGTTTCCCCCCGAGCAGTACACGGTTTCCCATCCCGAGTTCTTTCCGGAGCTGGCCGGTGGGCGTTTTCTGCCCAAGCCGGCACCAGGCAAGACGACCGCCCAGGATGCTCAGGCCCAGGTCTCCTGGCAACCGTGTTTCACGGCCCCCGGCAGCGTCGAGGAGGCGGTCCGCGGTATCCGGGCGGCCTTTGCGGCGGACCCGGAGCTGACGTCCTATTCCCTGGGCATCAACGACACCAACCGCCACTGCACCTGCGCGTCCTGTCTGGCCATGGATGGTGGGGAAGTGAACGTACTTGGGGTGCGCGACGTATCGACGAGCTACTACACCTGGTGCAACGCGGTGGCGGCAGGGGTCCGGGAGGCCTACCCCGACAAGCTCTTCGGCCTTCTCGCCTACAACGGGGCCTACTCCGCTCCCCGCGGCCTGCGGCTCAACGAGGCCTTGATCCCCTTCATCACCTACGACCGGATGAAGTGGGCCGACCCGGACATCGCGGCCGCGGGCCGGCGCCACACCGAGGCGTGGGCCGCGTGCGCCCCGGTGCTGGGATGGTATGACTACATCTACGGAGGGCAGTTCTACATGGCCCCGAGGATCTACGTGCGCACCATGGGGGCCTACCTGCGCTATGCCTACCAACACGGGGTCCGTCACTACTATGCGGAGGCGTATCCTTCCGGCGACTGGCACGAGGGCCCGAAGCTCTACGTTTTGCTGAAGTTGCTGTGGGATCCGTTCCGGGATGTCGAGGAGCTTCTTGACGACTGGTATCGGCACGCGGTGGGGCCCGACGCCGCCCCGCATCTGGCGCGCTACTTCGACCGTTGGGAGAAGCTGTGGACGGGGCCGGTGCTCGATACGGCATGGTTCCGCGGCAACGGGGCCCGTCAATACCTGGACTTTCACGGAACAGGGTATCTGGATGCGGTGACCGTGGCCGATCTGGATGGTTGCGAACGGGACCTGGAAGAGGCAGTGGCACGGGCTGGCGAAGGTGCGCAACGCCGGCGCGCAGTGTACTTCCGGGATGGGTTCCTGCGCCGGTCCCGCGCTCTGCGAAGCGCTCTCCGCCTGCGGCATCCGGGCAACGTGACCGTGGTTGACACCATCGCTGCGGCGGCATTCGATGCCGGCGTCGAGGGGTGGGGTCACTGGCAGAGGGACTACTCGAAGGCCGATTTCGGCTTCGATCCCGAGGTCGGACATACCCGACCCGGGTCGCTGTGTGTGGACGCGGCCGGTTCCCAGGGGACTCCCCTCTGCTTCACCCGTTCGGTGCCCATCTCGCCGCTGAAGACGTACCGCGCCTCGGCCTGGTTCCGGACCCGGGCCCTGCCGCGGGGAGGAGTCGTGCGCATCTCCGTCAAGTGGAAGGATGCCGGCCAGGCTTGGCTCAATCTCCCCACGGCCGAAACCGAGATCCAGGGGCCATTCGCTGACGATTGGTCCCGCCTGGCCGTCTGCCTGGAAACCGGGGAAGAGGGTCTCTGGCAGCAGGCCCGTTGGGGTATCATCCTGCTGACCGTGGAACGGGCCGCAGAAGGACGCGTCTGGTTCGATGAGCCGAGATTCGAGGCAATTACGGTCGACGATTGAAGCGGACATCCGCCCCGGCGGGACGACCCTGCGCAGTGGTGTTCCGGGCCGTGAGAGAGGCCAGGGACACCAATCGCATCGCAATGGGCGGAAGCGTCCGCGTCCCCGCGGGCGCAATCCGGGGACGTCCGGATTGGTTTTGGATGAGCAGGCAATCCAGGGCGCAGGACTCGGACCCCTCCGGTTCCGTCAGACGGTTTCGACGGTCCGTTCGTTGATGACCGGCACGCCGAGTTCCGTCAGGCGGTCGATCCACCCCGCCACCGCCGTTTTCGAGGGAGTCGTCGTCTGGATGCGGTCCGCCGCGTCCAATCCCAGTCGGTCCAACTTCCCCTCTCCGAGCCGGTGGTAGGGCATGATCTCGTAGCCCTGGACCCGGGGCAGACGCGCCGCCAGGCGCGCAATGCCGGCGAAGTGTTCGGCGGTGTCGTTCACCCCGGGGACGATGGGCAGGCGCACCAGGATGGGGGCGCCCGCGTCGTGCAGGCGTTGCAGGTTCTTCTTGATGCGGTCGCAGGAAACCCCCGTGTAGCGGCGATGCCGTTCGGGATCGGTTTCCTTGACGTCGTAGAGGAAGAGGTCAACGAAGGGCACGACCCGCGCGATGTGCTTGTAGGGGGCGTAGCCACAGGTTTCCATGCAGCAGTGCAGCCCTTCCGCCCTGGCTCGCCGCAGCAGGGCCTCGGAGAAGTCGATCTGCAGCAGGGGCTCGCCGCCGGAGAGGGTCATGCCTCCGCCGCTGGTTTCGTAGAAGGGCATGTCCTTGAGGACTTCCGTGATGACCTCGTCCACCGTCATCTCGCGGCCGATCATCTCGAGGGCCTCGGCATAGCACTTTTCCGTACAGGCTCCGCAGACCTGGCAACGGC
>JAFGRS010000281.1 GCA_016935045.1 Lentisphaeria bacterium
CATGGCCGCCAGGAAGCGGTCCTTCGTGCGGTCGGCATCGCGCAGGCGCTCCAGAAACCGGTTCACATGCCGCACAAAGCCGCCGAACTCACCCCTGCCGTCCGCGGGAAGCTCGGCTTCCGGCGACAGCGTGCCCTCGCTCAGCAACTCCATCAGGGAAGAAGCCTGCCGAAACCCCGCCAGCAACTCCCTGTGCAGCAGCCAGCCAAAGATCCCCGTCAGCACCAACACCCCCAATGCCGTCGCGACAGTCACCCGACGCCCTGTCTCCACGCACGCCGCGTGACGACGCTCCGCCCCACCCACCATGGTGCTGAGGCGCTCCCCCAAACGCACGGCACTGCCGTGAATGAACTCGAGGTTGCGTGACACCGCCCGGCCCCGGATGATCTCGTCGGTGGCGTCCCGGTGCAGACGCCACAGCTCCCTGCAGTCGCGCAGCTCCCGCAGATCGTCAAAACGCTCCGCCCGGGGCAGACGATGGCGCCCGCCTCCCTTCTCGATGTCCCCCAGAAGCGCCTCCGTGCGCCGGGTCGCTCCGTTGATCAGGCGGATGGCCTCCCGCTCCGCGAGCACGTCGTTGCGTTGCCGTGCGGTGACCAGATCGTCGGTGTGGAGGGAGAGGAGGAGCACCTCCTGCCGCAGAGCCTGGGTTGCCGAGAGCACGGCGGCGGACTCCCGGGCCTTGGCGAGGGTCTGGTAGGCCCACAGGCAGCCGGCACCCGCAAGTACGGGTACGGCGCCGCCCACCAGGAGAAGTTTGTGGAGGATTCTCATGCCTGCCGGCAGATGTCCATGGTCAACGCGGGGAATCGTCCCCGCCCACGGGGGGGAGGGGGCATCAGCCCAGGAATACGTTGTCAATCAGACGCGTGCGGCCAAACCACGCCGCCACGGCCAGCACGGTGGGACCTTCGAGGCGCGGAGCGGGTCGCAGCGTCTCCCGGGACACGAGTTCCACGTAGTCCACGGTTCCGCCGGCTGCCGTCACCACGTCCGTAACCACGGCGCACAGGGCCGCCGCTTCCCGCTCCCCGGCATCGTACCGCGCCGCCGCCGCCGACAGGCCGCGGAACAGCGCCGGGGCACGCTGACGTTCGTCCCCGCTCAGAAGCGTGTTGCGGGAACTCATCGCCAACCCGTCGGGTTCACGCACGATGGGGGCTACAACCACCCGCACCGGAAAGTCCAAATCCCGGACCATGCGCTGCACCACCAGCGCCTGCTGGGCATCCTTCTGGCCGAAGACCGCAACGTCCGGCTGCACAATGTGAAACAGCTTCGTCACCACCGTGGTCACACCCCGGAAGTGGCCCGGTCGAGAACGGCCGCACAGGGGCTGCGACAGGCACTCCTCCAAAACCCAGGTGCTGTGGTCCGGCGCATACAACCCCTCCTCGTCGGGGTAGAACACCGCATCCACACCCCTGGACAAACACAGGACTTCGTCCCGATCGGGGTCCCGAGGATAGCGCCCATAGTCCTCGTTCGCACCGAACTGCGTCGGGTTCACATAGATGCTGACAACCACCCGGCTCGACGACTTCCGGGCCCAGTCCACCAGCGATAGATGACCCTCGTGCAGATACCCCATGGTCGGCACGAAGCCCACCCGGTCACCCCGGCGCCGCCATCCCGACACGATATCCCGAATCTCCTGTATGCCGCGGCAGACCCTCATCGGAAGGATTGCTCCTCGCCAGGAAATCTCCCCCCCCGCACATCGTCGCAGTACGCCGACAGCGACTCGCGCACGATGCGACCCAGCTCGGCATACCGACGCGTGTGCCGAGGCACAAACTCCTCGAACAACCCCAGAATGTCATGCAGAACCTGAACCTGACCGTCACACTGCGGCCCCGCCCCGATGCCGATGGTCGGGATGCGCACCGCAGCCGTGATCGCGGCGCTGACCGCCATGGGAATCCCCTCGAGCACCACGGCAAAGGCCCCTGCCTCCTGCAGTGCCTCGGCATCGCGCAGCAGGCGAGCCGCGCTCTCGGCGGTCCGGCCCTGGACGTGGTAGCCCCCGGCGGTCTTGACGCACTGCGGCAGGATACCGATATGCCCGAGAACCGGGATGCCGCACTCCACCAGGCGCTGCACCGTGGCCGCCAGGCGCTCGCCCCCTTCCAGCTTCACTGCGTCCGCACCGGCAGACTGCAGGAACCGCGCCGCGTTGCGCAGGGCCTGTTCCGGGGTGATCTGGTAGGTCAGAAAGGGCATGTCCGCCACCACCAGGGCGCGACGGACGCCTCGGACTACGGCCGCGGTATGGCGCAGGCAGTCCTGCAGCGTCACGGGCACGGTGGTGTCGTATCCCAACATGGTCATCCCCAGGGAGTCCCCCACCAGGATCAGGTCCACACCGACCTCGTCGGCGAGCCGTCCCATGACCGCATCGTAGGCCGTCACGGACACGATCCGGCGTCCCTCGTCCGCCAGGCGCTGGAGATCCCGTACGGTCACCTTGGCCGGTTTTCCGGTTGCGCTCATTGCCCGCCTCACTTCCCCGCACTGGCCCCCGCGGCACGCAGGACGCGGGTGGCAACGCAGTCGAGGGTCACGATTCGCCAAAGTGGGTCTTGAGGGCCTCCGCGGCATTGTCCGAGCCGAGTTTCGCCGCGCGTTTCAGGCATGCCTGCGCCTTCTCCCGGTCCGCGGGGACGCCGCGGCCCCGCAGAAAGCAGAGCCCCAGGGCGGTCAGCGCCTCCGGAGAGCCCTGTTCCGCCGCCTTGGTGTACCACTGGATTGCCTCGCCGAGATCCTGGGGGACGCCCTTCCCACCCTCGAAGGCTGCCCCCAGGTTGTACTGCGCCGGAGCATAGCCCTGCTCCGCGGACCGCCTGTACCAACGAATCGCTTCCTCGCTATCGCGCTCCAGACCGCGACCCAATTCGTAGCATACCCCCAGGCTGAACTCGCCCAGGGGGTCCCCCAGGTCCGCCGCCCGGCGGAACCAGCCGGCCGCCTTCGCGAGGTCCCTCTGCGTGCCCTGCCCCTGAAGATAGCAGTTGCCCAGCGCCACCTGCGCGGCCGAATACCCCGCCTCGGCGCTGCGACCATACCAGGAGAAGGCAATGTCGCTGTTCGGGGCCGTCCCGAAACCCTTTAGATAGCAGTACGCCAGCTTCGCCTGGGCCTCGGTGTCGCCGCTCTGCGCCGCCAGGGAAAGCCAACGGAACATCTCCTGGTAGTCGACCGACATACCCTCCCCGCGCTGGTAACAGTCTGCCAGCCGCACCTGGGCCCGGCTGTCACCCTTCTCCGCTGCCGCCCTAAGGTAGCGTATTGCCCCGGGAATGTCCGCCCTGCAACCCTTCCCCTCCATCAGATACTCCGCCATCCTGCGCATGGCACCCGTGTGGCCCCGACCCGCAAGGGCCCGGAAGCAGGGCAGGGCTTCCTCGTACTGGCCGCGCTCCTCCAGCATCAGAGCCAGGTTGAGCTGGGCTTCCGGGACGCCCTGCTCCGCGGCCCGGCGGTAATAGTCCATTGCCTTGGGCAGGTCCTTCTCCACCCCGAGGCCGCCATCCAGGCACAGCGCGTAGTTGAACATGGCACGGGGATTGCCCTGTTCCGCCGCCATCGAGAACCAGTGCGCCGCCGTCTTGTAGTCCTTCTTCACCCCCGCCCGACCTTCGAAGTGGAGCTTCCCCAAAGCCAACTGCGCCCCCGAACTCCCTTCCTTCGCCAGCTTCTCAAGACGCTCGACCGAGGGCGTGTCCACCGGATCCGGCTTCTCCTTGGCCTCGACAATGGGAGTGCCGTCCGGCGTCACCCGGCGTTCCTCCTTCGGCGGGGCCGCCTTCCGGCTGCCAAACGGCCACAGGCTGAAACCCGCCGCCGACGGCATCACCAGCAGCCAGGCCGCCGCCATCCCCAGCCACCACGCATGCGTCCTCCGCATGGATCGTCTCCTTCGCAATCGGTCCCAGGCTCGGGCAGGCAGCGCCCGGAGCAACCTACCACGGCCCGAGGGCCCTGCCATCCAAATGCGCCATCGGTACCGCACACCACAGAATGTAGGCCCGCCCCATGCCGCCCGCAAACCAGAGCCCCCGACTGACAGAGAGCGATTCCAAGACTCCCATGCCGCTGTCTGCCCTGCGGCAGCGCCGTTGGCAGGAAGGGGGGCGCCGACGCGCCGCCCCTCTTCCCCCTCTTTCCGGATCAGTGCTCCACTGCCGCACGGACAGTGACGGCGGAAACCTGAGCACCGAACCACGGAACAGTCCTGGGGATGCCTCCCTCACGGCGGATGGCGACCAAATCCTGCCGGATCGGCACAGCCGCCCTCCCTCAGGCGGCACGCCCCCGGAACAACACCCCTGGTCCGGCTCCCGGTGGTCCTCCCCTCGCCACGGGACCGGCGAAGTACGGGATCGCCAACCCGTGCGCGTGCCGCGGGACCTCAGTTCCGGAGATGGCTTCCGGTCCACACTTTGCAAAGTGTGGACCAGACTGGCGGTAAGCTGGCCGCGATGTACTAGTCCACACCTTGCAAAGTGTGGACCGGACTGGCGGTAAGCTGGCCGCGCTGTGCCGGTCCATACCTTGCAAAGTGTGGATCGGCCTGGCGGTAAACCGGCCGCGCTTTAACGGTCTACACTTTGCAAAGTGTGGACCAACGGTCGGGGTCATGCATGTGGTTTCCCGGCAGTGTGGGAATCCGTCGTGGGCTCTTGCAGAACCGCGGAAGAGGGGACATTTTGGGTACCGGGTCTTGGTCCGAGTGGTTCGCGCAGCGCTGGTGGTGCGAGGGCCCGGGCGGGTGACTGTTATGAGGAGGTGTGCCATGGCAAGTGGGATGACGCGCCGGAGTTTCCTTGCCTCTTCGGTTGCCTTAGGTGCCGGGACGGTCCTGTCCCGGGGTGAGGACGGGGTCTCCTTTTCGACCAGGCTGCGGAAGGCCCTGATCCGGGGTCTGCCCGACGAGAAGACCCTGCTGGCACTCAAGGAAGCCGGCTTCGAGGGCATGGAGTGCAGCGCCTGGAGCGCGGCTCCGGCGGCGGCGGAGGCAGCTCGGAGGGTTGCGGACGCTCTGGGCATGCGCATACACTCGGTCTTGCGTGGGTGGTGCAACGTGAACGGCCCCGATGCCGACCAAGTGGCCGCCGACCTGGACTCGGTGCGTCAGGCGCTGCGTACGGCACGGATCCTGGGTGCAGACGCGCTGCTGTTGGTTCCCTGCAAGATCGGGGGCGGTCCCCAGCCGTGGGAGTTCGCCTATGCCTTCGACCCGGCCACCTGCCTGGTGACTCGGGTGGTGGAGGGGGACAACTCCCGCTTCGAGGCCTACATCGCCGAACACAACCGGGCCACGGAGACCAGCCGCAGAGCCCTCGAAGCCCTGGCGCCCGCCGCCGAAGCCGAGGGAGTGGTGATTGCGGTCGAGAACGTCTGGAACAACCTCTGGGTGAAGCCGGACCTCTTCGCGGCCTTCGTGCGCTCTCTTGGGAGCCCCTGGATCCGGTCCTATCTGGATCTCGGGAACCACGTCAAGTACGCACCCACCCCCGAGTGGATCGCCGCCCTGGGCAGTACCATCGCGCGCTGCCATGTGAAAGACTTCGCCCTGAATCCGGATGGCCACGGCGGCAAGTTCGTGGACATCCGGGACGGCAGCAACGACTGGCCGGCGATCCGCGCGGCCCTGGACCGCATCGGCTACAACGGCTGGATGACCATCGAGGGCAGCGGCGGACTCTCGCTCCAGGAGCAGAGCCTGCGACTGGATCGGATCATCGCCGGGAAGTAGCCTCTCTCGGGTCCCGGACCGGGCAGAGAGCACAAGGCACGAGACAGGAGGCAGTTCCATGGGTACCGGCATTCCGCGTCGCGCGTTTCTGAAGCAGGGCGTCACGGCGGGCACGGGTCTGTTGATCCTGAACTCGGGAGTCCTGCGGGGGCAGTCTCCCAACAACAAGCTGAACGTCGCGGTGATCGGGGTTGCGGGACGGGGCGGCGCCAATCTCGGCGGGGTGAAGGGTGAGAACATCGTGGCCCTGTGCGACGTGAACGCCAACAACCTGGCCAATGCGGCCAAACAGTTCCCCCAGGCCAGGACCCATAAGGACTGGCGCAAGTGCCTGGACCAGAAGGGGATCGATGCGGTGGTGTGCTCCACGACGGACCATACCCACGCCTTCGTCAACGTCTGGGCCATGAACCGCGGCATGCACGTATACTGCGAGAAACCCCTGGCCAACAGCGTCCATGAAGCCCGGGTCGTGCGGGAGACCTACCTCAGGAGCAAGGGGAAGCTGGCCACCCAGATGGGCACCCAGATCCATGCCACGGACAACTTCCGCCGGGTGGTGGAACTGGTTCGGGACAAGGTCATCGGCACGGTCAGTGACGTTCGGGTTTGGTGCAGCCGGACGCCGCAGGGGGGCGAGTATCTGCCCGCGGCGGGGGACCCGCCCGAGCACGTGGACTGGGACCTTTGGCTGGGGCCCAGTCCGTCGCATCCCTACAATCCGGGCTACTTCGGCGGCTGTCTGGCCTGGAACCGTTTCTGGGATTTCGGCAGCGGCCAGATCGGGGACATGGGCAGCCACATGATGGACCTTCCGTACTGGGCTCTCGATCTCCGCTTCCCGACCTCCTGCAAGGCGACGGGTACACCCGTCAGCACGGACACCTGTCCCCTGTGGCTGGAGGCGGAATGGGAACACCCCGCGAACGACAGGCGGGGGCCGGTGAAGGTGTACTGGTACGACGGCGGCAAGAAGCCCGGCATGCCGACGAAGGTCTTCAACCGGGACGAGCTGTTCAAGGGGATCCTGTTCAAGGGGGACCAGGGCTGGCTCCTGGCCGATTACGACTACCGGATCGTCATGCTCCGGGGGGACATGACGCACTATGCCCGTCCCCAGCCGGAGAGCCTCATCCCCCGCTCCCCGGGCCACCACCAGGAGTGGATCAAGGCCTGCAAGGAAGGCACGCCGACGCTGTGCAACTTCGACTACTCGGGCGCCCTGATCGAGCATAACCTGCTGGCCCTGGCCGCCTATCGGGTCGGCAAGCCGCTGGAGTGGGACGCCGAGAACCTCAAGGCCCCCAATTGCCCGGAAGCCGACGCCTATATCCGCAAGACCTACCGCGAGGGGTGGGTGCTGAACGGCTGAGCGCGATCCCGGGGCAGGCTCTGCTTCAGCGACGCCCGTCGGCGCGTGTCCATGGCCTGTACGCAGCGGCTGCGAGGGGACGCCTGCTGGACCCGGACCCCGGCAAACGCAGGACGCATGGCCCGGGCAGCGGGTCGGGATGGTGCGTGGGTTGTCCGCCGGCCCGGCTCCGGCGGGGACCGTCGAGGGAAGGACTTTGGCCATGCGATGGCTACCGGCAGGATGGGTTGGCGGGGGTGTCCTCGGGGCCATGGTTCTTGCCGCTCCCGGCGCCGAGTTGCCGCCCCCCCTGGTGAGCCTGGGATTTGCCGGCACCTTGGGCAACAGCGGATCCCTCGGCGGCAGCGGCACGTTGGTGGAGTATGCCGCCGGGGAAGGCCCCGTCTTCGGGATCGGTCGCCTGGGGCTGGGGCTGTGCCAGGTCCGGGCTTCCCGGGCGGGCGGTCCGGGGCAGACCCCGGCCGGGGGGGCCGTGCTGGTCGACAACGCCGGGCTGAACGACCTGCCCTGCGTCACCCTGTCGGCGTGGTTCCGGCCGCTGGGGACGAACTCCATCGCCCGACTGCTGTACTACTCCAACCAGTGGGACCTCTACCTGAGCGGCAGGCGGCTGGGGTTCAGCATCCGCAACGGCGGCAAGGACCACCACCACCTCACGGAGGACATTCTTGCGGGGGGTGACGACGCATCCTGGCAGTTCGTGGCCGTGGTCCACGATCGGGGCGCCGGCACCGCACGGCTCTACTACGCGGCCGAGGATACGCCCGTGCGCCTGGCGGCGGAGTGGAACGGCTTCCCCCTGCCGGACTCGGGCGAAGGCCCCCTCCAGATCGCGAACCTCGAGGGCATACGGCCGTTCCGGGGGTGTCTGGACAGCGTCCGCATCCATGGCGTTGCCCTGGACGAGAGCCAGATCCAGGCCCTGGCGGCGCAGGACGCGCGTCCGCGGGCCCGGTTGGATCTGCCCCTGGCGGCGGGGCCGCCGCCCCCGGACCTGCTCAGGCACGGGGATGTCCTGCTTTCGAGCCGTTCCAAGCGTCCCACGACCGCGGAGGCGCTGTCCGCCTTCCTGCCCGACCGCCTGATGTGGAGCTACAACGAGGATGCGGCCTTTGTGGGGGCCTGTCGCGAGGCCGGGGTGGTGACCTTTCAGGCTGCCATCAACTCCATTGCGGGGGTGGGTGAGCCCGAGGCGCAGGCGCTGGATCTGGAAGGGAATCCGGTGGTGGCCCCGTGGATGGTGACCTTCAGTCCCGGCAAGCCCTGGTACTGGGGCTGCAACAACCGGCCGAGGTTCCTTACCTTAAGTACCGAGAGAGCGGCCCGGGCCCTTGCCGCGGGCGCGGACTGGATCCAGTTCGACGACTGGGCCATGGTAGTGAGCGCTTCCGGCTGGGGGGGAGCCTGCTTCTGCGACGACTGCATGCGTGGGTTCCGGGAGTACCTGGCCCGGGAACTCACCCGGGAGCAACGGGAGGCCCTCGGAGTGGGAGACGCCGCCGTCTTCGACTACCGGGACTACCTGCGGGACGCCTGCCGCATCACGACCGCCGCCGAATACCGCGAACAACGCCGGACGGTTCCCCTCACGCCCTTCTTCGAGGATTTCCAGCGTCGCTCGGTACGCCGGTTTTTTCGCGACCTCCGGGAACGCCTCGACCAGGCTGCCGGGCGTCCGGTCCCCCTCTCTCTCAACGCCAACCTCCAGCGGCCTTCCCAGCGCAGCAACTTCGCGGTCGACATGGTCAGCTTCCTGCAGGGCGAGACCTGGGAGATGGATGTTCCCCACCTGGCTGTCGCGGCCCACACCGCGGAGGCGCTGGGGACCTGGCAGGTCTTCGTACCCAAGCCCAGGGACCTGCGGGTGGGGCGCAGGGCGGTGGCCGCCAGCTACGCCCTGGGGCAGCTCATGCTCGTGCCCTGGGACATGTACATGGGCAGCGACGCGACCGGGATCCGGCCACGGTACTACGGCACCCCGGAGCAGTATGGCGACCTCTTCGCCTTCATCCGGGAGAACCGTCGTCTGTTCGACGACCTGGCCCCCTCTGCCGTGGCGGCCCTCGTGGTCGACCTGGATCACCCCGACGAAAGCCGTCTGCGGGGCGCCTGTGACCGTCTTCTGCGGGCCTCCGTGCCCTTCGTGTTTGCCGTTTCGGGGCAGTCCTACTACGCGGCGCGCCTGGATCGGGAGCGCCTGGGCGCCTGCAGCCTGGTGCTCACCGCCTGCGACGTCGCCTCCCTGGCGGCTGCGGACCGGGACCTCCTCGAAGGACTCCGGGAGAGTGTTCCGGTGCTGGCGGACAACGAAGTGAGCGAGGAGGTGCTGCGGGGGGTCGGCCCGCTGACGGTCTGGGGACCCTCGGGGGTGCTGGCGATTCCCCGGGCCGCGCGCGATTCCCGGTACCGGCCGCGGCTGGTGCTGCACCTGCTGAACCGAACGGAGCGGGAGGAGGTGACCTGGATCTCGGTGCTGCTGCGCCGAGGCGCTCTTGACGGCCCCATCAGGCAGGCGCTCTGGCACCTGCCGGGCGCGGCGCATCCCGAACCCCTCGTGATCGAGGAGCACCGGGAAGGCATACGCCTGATCTTCCCGCGCCTGCCCATCTGGGGCATCGCCGAAATCGAGTTCGCCGACATGGAGGAGTCGCTCCCGGCACAGCCCGGAGAATGACCGAGGGCGGGACTTCACCATGCCCTTCGTGCGGCGCGCGCCGATGAGTTCTGGCGGGGGGCGTCCGCGGCAACCGTGACTCACCGCCGCAGCAGGAAGCCCGCGTCGACCCAGTCCCCGTGGTCGCTGCCGCTGCCGTTGCCGCCATCCGTGACCCGCAGGCGGATCTCCCGGCTGCCCGGCGGGATCGGGATGTCGAATCCGTGGTGCCGCCGGGGGGTCAGCAGGGGCGAGGATGCCACCTCCCTGCCGTCCAGCAGAACCTGGAATACCATGCTGCCCGGCCTCTCGTCGTCCGGCCCGACGCAGGCCACGAAGCGCTCGAAGTCGGGCTTCAGGGCGAAGACCAATTCCGATGGCGCATGCACGCCATAGCCTCTTGCGTAGATCTTCCCGCCGATCTTGAGGGGTTCTCCCCGGATGGAGCGGTCTCTTTTCGGTGGTCCGAGGGTGGGGGTTCCGCCTTCGGCCAGGAGGGGATCGAGGTCGCTCAGGTGGACAGCCGGCGCCGGCGGCAGGGGTCCTCCGGAGAGCACGGGTCCCTTGGTGAAGGGTCTCGGTTCCGGGTGTTGGGCGGCGGTCCGGGCGAGGAGTTCCCGGGCGCGGCGCGTCACCTCGGGGTGTTCTTCGGCGAGGTTGCGGGTTTCGCCGGGGTCGTCGGCGAGGTTGTAGAGTTCGAGGGGGCCGTCCGGGTCCTTGAGGACATTCAACCGGAGCGCCTTCCAGTCGCCGAAGCGGACCGCCTGTTTGCCGCCTTTTTCGAGGAATTCCCAGTAGAGGCATTCGTGGGTTTTCTGGGAACCGACCCCCGTCAGGGCGGGAAGGTAGGAGATTCCGTCGATCCCCTCCGGCGCCGCGATCCCGGCGACGTCGCAGGCGGTGGGCAGAAAATCCCAGAACGCCGACACGTGGTGAGAGACGCTTCCCGCCGGGATCCGTCCCGGCCAGCGAGCCAGGGTGGGCACCCGGATCCCGCCCTCGTACAGGTCCCGCTTGATCCCCCGCAGGGGGCCGTTGCTGTCGAAGAAATCCGGCTGGGCCCCGCCCTCGGCATGGGGGCCGTTGTCGCTGGAGAAAAGCACCAGCGTCTGTTCGTCGATGCCGAGTTCCCGCAGCAGGTCCAGCACCCTGCCCACGTCCCGGTCGAGCCGTGTGATCATGGCCGCATGGCCCTTCTGGGGCTCGGGCCAGTCTGCCGAGTCATAGGCGCCGTAGTCCGGCACTTCCATGCCGTGACGATTCAGGATCCCGGCTTCGTTGTTGGCATGGGGCAGGGTGTAGGCCAGGTAGAGGAAAAACGGCCCCTGCCGCTGTTGCCGGACGAATGCCAGGGCTTCCTCCGTGAACCGGTCATGGCTGTAGTCCACGCGCTTGGTGGCGGCGCCCCCGAAGCCGGCCTGGCGCAGGCGTTCCGGGCGTACCACCTCGTTCCGCAGGACCACCTTCTCGCCGTCGTGCCAGAGGAACTCGGGGTAATAGTTGTGCGCATGGGTCTGATTCAGGTAGCCGAAGAAGGCGTCGAAGCCCTGTGCCGCAGGCACGCCTTCGGAGCCCTCCTGGCCCAGGCCCCACTTGCCGATGCAGGCGGTGGCGTACCCGGCCCCGCGGAGGAGTCCCGCCACGGTCCGGTCCGTGGGTATCAGGCTCTGCCCCTGCCCCGGGGTACGGAGGTGAGCCGTGTGCCGCCCCAGCATCAGGCAGGCCCGGGACGGCGCGCACACCGTAGACCCCGCGTAGTGCTGCGTGAGCCGCATGCCCTGGGCGGCCATGCGATCCAGCGCGGGCGTACGGATCCGCTGCTGCCCGAAGCAACCGATGTCGCCGTACCCCAGGTCGTCGGCAAGGATGAAGATGAGGTTGGGTCGCCGTTCCGCGCCCTTCTCGCCCGGCAGCGGCGCTGCCGCCGCAAGGGCCCCCGCCGCGGCGGTGCCCAGGAATTCCCGTCTGTCCATCGCATACCTCCTTTGCGCCGGGCGAAGCACGGCGTCTCGTGCAGGCACTGGACGGAGACGGCCACACCGTTTCCACTCCGTGCCCGTGCCCAGCGTAGCGGTGCCCCTGCGCGTGCCCGATCCCTTTTCGGACCGTTTCCTCGGTTCTCTTCCATCGCCATCGTCAGCTTCGCGTCTTCTTGACGGGCGCTGCACAGCCCGCGATCCGGGCGCCGTGGCCGCGGTGGTCTCGCCGCCGGGACGTCGTGGGACAGCCCGTCAGGAAGGGGGCACGCCGGCGGCGAGACCTTCGAACCAGGCATCCGTCAGGAACTTCCCGAGAAGATAGTACTTGCGGTCGGGATACCACAGGGTGCGGCGGCCGCGGAAGGTGGTCATGCTGGTGTAGGTCGCGATTTCGGCGCTGCCCTTGGGCCCGATGGGGACGCCTCCCGTGTCCAGGAGGAGTTCCGGCAGGGAGAACCAGATGGGTTGGTGGGCCTTGGGGCGGAACAGCCCCGCCGCGGCCCACATCGGATTGCGGATGAAGTTCAAGTGGTTCGTCTTCCAACGGCGGCAGTACTGGCTGTAGGGACCGACGGTGCCGTCGTTGTCGTGGTAGAGCAGCAGGTAGGCGCCCTCGCCCATTGGGTAGATGGGGCAGCAGGAGAGGGGGTGGCGGAGGGGGGCGCCGTCGTCCCGCAGGCGCAGCACCTCGGGCGGGCGCCAGGTCTCGCCGTGATCCGCCGACACGGAGTACCAGATGTGGCCTTCCTGGGTGCGCATGGTGGTGAACAGGCGCCCGTCCGGGAGCAGGACGAGGGAGGGTTCCTGGGCAACGGAGAGTTGGCGGTAGAAGCGGTGGGGCACTTCGAGGCCCTCCCTGTCCCCGGGCAGCCAGCGGATGTGCAGGTCGCTGGGGTCGGGTCCTTGGTGGATATTCTCGAAGCGGAGGAAGGCGGCCCGGCTGTCGCTGGTCCACCAGCCCTCGACGGGGGGAAGGACGGCGTTGCTGGTGCACTGGGTATAGCCCGCCATCCAGCGGCCCAGGGCATCACGCACCGGCTTCTGCCAGACGATCCAGTTCTTCGGCACGGCCGGGTCCGGGTGATCGAAGCGGTTCCGCGGCATGGGAATGTCGGCGTGCTCCTGCCAGCGTTGCCCGCTGTCGTCCGAAACCAGGCAGCCCATCGTGCCGCACCCCTGCCGGCTGTTGTCGTAGCGGTCCCCCTCCTTCGTGTAGAAGCAGTAGATGCGGCCGGTGTCCGCAATCACCAGGAACCCCCAGCTTGCCTGCTTCTCGCTGCCTCCCGGGGAGGTGCCGGCAATGCGGACGGGAGCCGACCACATCTCACCGTCGGAGCTACGGGACGTCACCAGGTGGTTGTCACCCCGTCCCTCGCAGGAACTCTGGGTCCAGAGGGCCAGCAGTTCCTCCGCTCCAGGGAGAACGTAGACCAGGAAGTGCTCGTTGTCCGTGTCGTTGAGGGGCGGGCCCTGGGGGATATGGACGACGACGTCGGGATGGCTCCGGCGCCAGTCGGTGGCGGGGTCGGGTGGGGGCAGGGTGCTGTCGCGGGAAGCCGGGGTCACGGTGTCCTGCTCCGTTGTTCGGGGGAGGGCTCGATGCCGATGCGGTAGTGTTTCCGGTAGGCTTCGGCGGTGGTGCGGGTAGCGGCCACGATGGCCTCCATGGGACTGAGGCCGCAGGAGACGAGTTCCATGAGTTCGAAGGGAGTGGCGTCGCCCACGGCCCAACCGTGCGCACTGCCGGGGTAGTCCGTACCGCAGGCGATGCGCACGAGGATGGCGGCGTCCGGGATCGGGTCCGCGCCGGTGCCGTCGACGAGTGTTCCGTGCAGGATTGCCTTCAGAGCGGCCATGCGTTCCCTCCGGAGGGTTTCACGGGCTGCTGCCGCGGGGGCCTGCCGCGGGGGTTTGGGGGCCGCGGTTCCCGGGTGTACCGGGTCTGCCCCGGTGGGGGCTCATCCGGCCTCCGTCTGCCGTCCCGGGCAGCCTTGGGCAGAGGTGTCTGCATCCAGTGCCAGAATGGGCTCGAAGGCCCGGGTCATCGCCTGCCCGGACGGGGTCTCCGAGCGCAGGTAGGCAAAGGGTTCTCCGGCGTCTCCGGCACTCACGATGGCCGGGTCGATGGGGATGCGGCCCAGGAGGGGGATTCCCATGTCCCGGCACATGGCCGCCCCGCCATCACGCCCGAAGATGTCCGTGACCTCGCCGCAACGGGGGCACACGAACCCGCTCATGTTCTCGATGACCCCCAGCACCGGCAGGGAGAGCTTGCGACAGAAGGTGATGGATTTGCGTACGTCGCTCAGGGAGAGGGCCTGCGGGGTGGTCACCACCACCGCCCCGTCCGCGTCACCCAGGGATTGGGCCACCGACAGGGGTTCGTCCCCCGTTCCGGGAGGACAGTCCACCACCAGGAAATCGAGGGGACCCCAGTCGGTATCCCGCAGGAACTGCTGGATGACGCCGATCTTCATCGGGCCGCGCCAGATGAGCGCCGCGTCCGTCTCCGGCAGCAGGAACCCGATGGACATGGCGCGGAGGCTCTCGCTGACCTCCGCGGGGAGCATGCCGTTGGGGCCCATCACGGTACGGTAGGATTCGAGGCCCAGGAGTTTCGGGATGCTCGGCCCGTGGATGTCGACGTCGAGGAGCCCGACACGCCGGCCGTGCAGGGCCAGGAAGATGGCCAGGTTTGCCGCCACGGTGCTCTTGCCGACACCGCCCTTGCCGGAAAGGACCAGGACCTTGTGCCGGATCCGGCCCATGCGTTCCGCCAGTTGCATCCGGGCTTCGTATTGCTCGGGGGATTCCCCGGCCTGCCGCGGACGCGCGGCACACCCTGCCTTGGTACAGGTCTCGCAGGCACTTCGTTCCGACTGCATCGGGATCTCCTTGGGGTACAACGGCAGATCGTGACGTACCATAGCGCGCCAACGTCCGCCTGCCCGGGACGGGAGGGCCAACTCCATAAGGCCTCAGGCCTCAGTCAGCGTAGGGATGCTCGCGGTACGCTCGCGCTCCAGGGGAATGGAACGCTCGCGGCCGCGCGGGCATTCGCGGGTTTGACCGAGGCATTACCGGACTCCTGCCCGGCCGCATGACCGGGGCCGGGTGAGCTGTCCCATATTGCCTGAGGGATTGCCGCCGGCCGGGGAGCGGCTATGGTGTGCCTCGGGCCGCAACGCAAGGACGGTTCGGAGCCGGTCATGGCTGTTCCAAGATCCGGCGAATCCGTTCCCGTCGCCACTGTCCTTGCGGCAGTGGAGCGCCGATTCGGGGTGAGGGAGCGCCGTCGCGCCCCCTCCCCGCCCTCCGATCGGCGCTCCACAGGGACAAGCCCGGCGGCGGCGTTGGGGTCTTGAGACAGCCCTCGGAGCCGGTCATGACAGGGCGCGGATGTGCCTGGATGTGGGTTTGGGTGCTTTGCGGGCTGTGGGCAACGGGGGATGAACTCGCCCTCGCGGACCGCACGGAGAAGGGGACGTTTGTCCGCTTCGAGAAGGGGTTCATCGAGTTCCAGACGTGGGAGGGAAAGACGCTGCGGGA
>JAFGRS010000282.1 GCA_016935045.1 Lentisphaeria bacterium
GAGGGCGAGGCGCCGCCGAGCCGCATCCCCTGGAGGGCGAGGCTCCGCCGAGCCGCATCCCCTGGAGGGCGAGGCGCCGCCGAGCCGGGAGTGCCCGCGAGGCCGCGGGCGTTCCATCCCTCTGGGTTCACGGCGCCAGTTCGAGGGTGCCGACGCGTTCGCAGTGGGTGCTGTCGCCGTGCGTGGGTCTCCACATGACCCAGGTATTGTCGGCGGTGCGTCGGAGGGTGAGGTTGAATCGCAGCCGATCCCCGGGGGATGCCCCGATGGCATCGAGAGGGAGGATCCACTCCGCGGACCACTGTCCGGGTTCGACCCTGGCGGCGTAGCGCACGTTGCCCTGACGCAGGCGTTCGAGGGAAGCCTGGCCCGCGCCGCCCGCGTCGGAGATGACCCAGGTGCCCCCGGCGAACCCCCGCAGCACGAGGGTATCGGCATTGGCGCCGTCGGCGGCCTTGAGGGCGATCTCGACGGCATCCGAGGTGCCCCAGGAGTTGCCCAGGTTGCGCTTGGCATCGAGGGGGGTGAGCAGGGCGATCCGCAGGGAGGTGCCGTCGTGGGTGATCCAGGCCCGGGCCGGGGGCGTGACGGCCGTACCGTCGAAGTGGACCCGCAGCTCCAGGGCGCGTTCCGGCGCCAGCCCCTGCCACTCGCCGGGCTGGAGCTGTCCGTCGGGCTCGACGGTCGAGGCAACGCGGGGGACCTGCAGCACGGGATTCGGGGGCAGGCCGGCCTGGGGTTTGGGTGGCTCGGGTTCGGGCAACCGGATCGGACGTACGCTGTGGGCCACCGGCCAGGAAGCCCGCAGCGGCGATGGGTAGAGCCCGATGCGGTCCACGGGAATGGGCTCGAAGCCGATGGCCTCGACGGCCTTCGGGTCCTTGAAGGTCACCCCCTTCAGCCTTCCGGTTGCGTCCTTCTCGAGGGTGATCCAGGTCTTGTCGGCGTCGTGCACGACGTTGTCGGTGACGGTCTGGTACTGCCGCGTGCCCTGGTGGATATCATCCCAGCTCCCGCCGGCGGAGACGTTGCGGGCGAAGAGGTTGCGTTTGGGGACATTGGGGTCGTCGTCGAGGATGTTCGGCAGTTGGGGGTACCGCCGGGCCCAGAGTTCGTTCTGGTATGGCATGTCCCGGAGTCGGGTACGCAGGGTGCCGTTGGGGTCGTCGGTGGCGGCCTTCTGCCAGCCCATGCCGCGGTTGTCGAGGTGGGCTGCCTTCCAGCAGTCCACGAAGACGTTGTTGGTGACGGTGTTGTCGTCGCCGCCGCCGATGAAGACGGCCCGGGAGCAGCGTTCGAAGACGTTGCCGTGGATGGTGTGTCCGCAGTGCTGGTCGTCGAGGTAGATGGTCATGCCGCCGTGTCCGGTGGCCCCGACGATCTGGTGCCAGTAGTTGTGGCGCAGGATGTTGCCGCGCTGGGTCCAGTCCCGGCCGACGTAGTAGGCCCCCGCGTCGCCGCTCTCGTAGACCACGTTGTGGATCTCGTTGTACTCGACGATGTGGTCGTTGCCGCCGGCCGCGAGGGCCATGTGGGGACCGTCGTGGATCAGGTTGTGGGCGATGCGGTTGCCGACGCCGCTGACGGAGATGGCGCTCTTGTAGGTGCGGCAGCGGCGCGAGTAGTGATGCACATGGTTGTTTTCCGCGTTGTGGCCCGCGGGAGTCAGGGTGGCCCGGTCGCCGCCGCTCATGCTGATGCCGCCCTCGCCGCAGTCCCGGATGTCGCAGCCGATGACGGCGTGCCGGGCGCCGCCGCTGACGCTGACGGCCCTGTGCCCGAGGTTGCGCAGGGTACAAGCGCTCACCTGGATGCGCGTGCCGCCCTGCACCACGACGCCGGTCCCCCGGCAGGCCTCCATGATGAAGCCGTGGAAAGTGACATGGGACAGCTCGCCGGCCCGGAGGATCCCCTCGGCAAGGCTGAGCACCGCGTGTCCGTCGGCGGCAGGGGGCCAGAAATACAGCCTGCCGGCGTCCCGGTCGAGGTAGTACTCCCCCGGTGCGTCCAGTTCGCCGAGGAGGTTGAGCGCGTACCAGCGCGCCCGCCCGGGGGTGATGCCGTACTGTGGCTTGACGTTTGCGGAGCGGGTGACGGTCTGGGCAGCCGCATCGATCCCCAGGATGGGTTCGTAGATCTCGGCCCAGTCATGGTGCCAGTAGGCGAAGATCCAGGGGTCCTTTTCCGCTGTCCAGCGCGCCAGGCGGTCGCTGTCCAGTGCGACCGTGGTGATGTCCGGTCGGGCACGGACGCCGCGGAAGCCGTCGTTGGGCCAGCGCGCCAGGGTCATGGGCTGGTCGTCGAAGAACAACTCCGCCTCGGCGGGGGGACTGCCCATGGCGAAGCCGCGCACGCTCAGTTTGCCGTAGTCCGTGATGCCCCGGGCACGGAGGTCCGCGACGCGCACATGACCCCGGACCTCCCGCGGCAGCGCCGCGACGGCCGCTTCGTCCGTAACCGGCTGCCAACCGGTTACGTCCACCCCGCCCGTGAAGCGCACCACGGCCCCCTCCGCGGCCCGATACACCACCGGGGCCGCCTCGCGGCCCGAATCGGCGGACTCGAAGGCAACGGGCTGCGCGAAGCGATACGTCCCTTCCGCAAAGAGGACGGTGACCGGACCCCGTGCGGCCGGCAGAGCTCGGACCCGGGCCCGTGCTCCGGCCAGGGAGGCGAGAGGGGCTTGGGGGGTCCCCGGGGCCCCGTCGTCGCCCGTGGGACTGACGTACAGCAGTGTCTGTGCCGACGCGGCAGCGGCGGCCGCGGCCAGGGCCAGGAAGCGTGTCATCATCATGGGCTTGTCTCCTTTGGGGTGTACCGATCGTCTCCGATTCCTCCGCACGCCAGCAAAGGTGTCCGCGAGGCCGCGGGGACAGCCAGTGGACCGCGCCCGTGTTTGCCCGGACGGCTGCCCTCGTGAGCCAGGGGAGACGCGCCACGAGGGTCTCACTCCGCCCCCATGCTGCCCTGAACTCCCCCGGCATCTGCCCCTCGGCCGGGCGCGGTTTCCGGGACCGTGCACAGAGGACCCGCCACCTGTGCCGCATTCCCTGCGCAGTGTACCGCCGCGGAGGCAATGCCGCAAGCGCACGGCGCCTCCGCCCGGTGATGCTCCCGTCACGGGGAGTACGGTCGAGGACGACCGGCTCCGGCGCCATGGCGTCAGGCCAAGTACTCGCGGACGGAAATACGATGACGTTGGCCGAGGCGGATTTGGATGCCGGGGACCACCGGGGGCAAGGCGGGCATACCCAAA
>JAFGRS010000283.1 GCA_016935045.1 Lentisphaeria bacterium
CGCCCACCTCGACGACTTCGAGCATCCCGGTGGCGCCCATGCCCCGGGCCTCGATGATGGGGCCATTGATGCGGATGATCTCGCCGGTGTCCGCCGCCGCCCGCGCGGACGGAGCCGTGTTGTGCGTCCTGTTACTCATCGCTGCCCATGCCGCCTTCCGCTACGTCGATGCCCGCGCAGACCCGGGCCCGCAACGGCGCACGCAGCCGCGCCAGACGGGTGCGATACGTGTTGTCGAACAGCCTGCCGCCGTCCGCCGATTCCACCATCACCCCGGGAGGCAAACCCTCGTCCACGCGGCGGGTCAGGGCTCCCGGAGCGCCCTCCCCCCACGCCTCGAGGCGCGCGGCCCCGAGGAGTTCGTCCGTCAGCACCCCGGCACAGGAGGGCCCCACCCGAACCACCGTGTCCCGGGGACCGATGCCCGCCAGGGCCTCGACCAGGCATTCGCGCAGCGACCGGGAGGGGTCCATCCCCCTCCCCTCCTCGACCTCCGCCAGGCAGGCGTCGAAGAGAGCGTCCAGGACCTCCTCCCGACGCTGCAGCCAGCGCCGGCGGATCTCGTGTCCCTGATGTGCCGTCAGCGCCCGGGTCTTGGCTTCGGCCTCGCGGCGAGCGGCCGCCAGCCGCTCGGTGCGGTAGGCTTCGATCTCGGTGCGCAGGGCGGCCAGGGCCTTGTCCACGTCCATGGTGGCCCGCTGGACCAGGCGTTCGCCGCGCCGGCGGGCGTCTTCGAGGATTTCCTGGCGCAGCTTGGTCTCGTTGTCGTTCATGGCGTGCTGCTCTTTTCGTCCTCGCGGCCGATGCGGATCCCCACTGCCTCGAAGATCAGTGCCTCGAGCGTCTTGCGTCCCTTGACCGGTCCCTGGAGATCCTGGACCACGACGAGATAGGGAGGCACAGCCGCCAGGCGGTGGTCGGCGACCTCGCCCTCGAGCATGGCCTCGACGCGTTCGGTGAGGAGCAGGATCCTGCAGCGTCCCTCGCCGGTGGCGCCGCGGAAGGCTTCCCGGGCTTCGGCGGGGGTCTCCGCAACGCTGCCCGTAACCCCCGCGAAACGGTATCCCAGCACCGTGTCCTGATCACCGATGATGTGGAATGCCATGCCGGCTCAACCTGGATGATGGACCGCGAACCACGCCAAATCCACGCCTACGGGTCGTTCCCTCCGTGTTCCTGCGCGTGTTTCGCGGTTCATGAGTAGAGAGGATCAGAGCTTGTTGATCAGCATCAGGCTGATGATGAGGCCGAAGATCGCGATCCCCTCGCCCAGGCCGACGAACACGATCGCCTTGCCCAGCAGCTCGGGCTTCTCGGCCGCCGCGCCCAGGGCCGCGGCACCCACCTTGCCCACCGCGTAGGCGGCGGCGAGGCAGGCCGTGCCCATGGTGACGGCAATCGCAATGTAGGGCGCCGCATTCCCGAACCCCGCCCCCAACGCCTCGCTCCCGGGCGGCGAATGCGATTCGGCGCCGGCAGCCTGCACGACCGCCGTCCCCAGCGTGAGGAGCCCCATCAGGCCGATGGTGAGCATGGCCCCGCGACACACCCTCTGGATCCGCTTCATGATTCCTTTTCTCCTGCTGATGGTGCCACAACCGGCTGTCTGCCGAGAGTGAAGGGACGGTACAACAGGCCGTCCCCCGGAAAATACTTGCTGAAGAGTTCGTAGTACTGCAGCCTCACGCCCTGGATCATCGCCACCATACCCTCCATGGCGATGACGAGGACATTGCCGAGGACCACGACCAGGGCGCACCAGAGGGTGCTCCCGGGCAGTTCCCGCATGATGTCCACCACCGAGTAGATGGCGAGGCAGAGGGCCGCATGGCTCAGGGCAAAGGCGCCGACGCGGACGAAGCTGACCGTACTGCCCAGGAACGCCGTCACGGTTTCGAGGGTTTCGATGCACGACTCCAGCGCGAAGTTGAGGAAGCCCTCGTGGAAGAGCCGGCGGTGATGGAGGAGATTGTGGAGGGGTTCCCTCACGAAGAGGAGGGCCAGCGGGAGGACGATCAGGAGCACGACTCCGCGGGAATCCAGTTCTCCGGCCTTGGCTGCCTTGAGCCCGATCCCGAGGGCGCCCCAGTAGAAGATCATGCCGAGGATCCCGAAGCGGTCGAACACCCCCTCGAACCACCGGCGCCGGCGCAGCTTGTTGGCGATGTTGATCACGATGGCCAGACTGATGCAGGCAATGCCCACCGCCACGGCCACCGCCAGAAGCCGGGTGACATCGTGCAGCGGACGGAGCCAGAGGGGCCGCAGATAGGGCAACCCCTCGTAGCCAAAGACGCTGCCGTAGAGAACGCCGAACACCATGGCGCTCAGCCCGCACAGCAGCAGCAGCACGCCGCCCTCACGGCACACGTCGGGCAGGACCCGGCGGGTGGTCCGGAACCAGGCCCCGAGGCCGGCGATCACGGCGCCCTGGCCGAGGTCCCCGAACATGATGCCGAACAGCAGCACGAAGGTGACCGCCACGAAGGGACTGGGATCCAGGTCCTCGTACCGGGGCGCCCCGAAATTGGCGACCAGGCCCTGGAACGGCTTCAGCAGGCGGCTGTCCTCGAACAGGACCGGTACGGTCTCACGGCCCTGCTGCACCCGCTCGTCGCCCTCGGGATCGCTGAGTTCCATGACCCCGGTGCCGCCGGTGATGCGCTCGACGGCCTCCCGGACCTCGGGCTCCGACTCGCGCGGGATCCACCCCGAGATGCAGTAGAGCAACTGGCTGCGGCCGAAGTGCTGCTGGGCACGCAGGACGGCGAGGGCGCCCCGGAGCTGGTGGCGCGCCGCGAGCAGGGGTCCGCCATGCTCGACGCTGAGGCGGAGCACCTGCCGGCGGCAGGCGTCGAGTTCCTGGCGCATGGCGTCGAGGCGTCCCTCGACGGCATGGCGTTCTTCCTCGGGGGTGGTATCGCCGCCTTCGGGGAGTTCCTCCTTGGCGAAGCCGAGTTTCACCAGGTCCGCGTCCACGGCCCAGCGGTTCCGTCGGGACGTCAGCAGCAGGACCCTTCCGCGCCGGAAGGGGTCCTCCTCGTCATGCACGAGGATCCCGCGGTCTCCGAGCATGTCGCCGGCGGCGGGCAGCAGCGACGGCGCGAGCCGTCCCGTGACCACGTAGAGATGGCTCAGGTCACGCAGGGCGCCGAGGCGCACGTGCTGCACGGGATAGCTGCGCAGGCGTTCCGACTCCCGGGCCAGCACCCCGGACTGCTGCAGCAGTTCGGCAATGCGCGCGTCGACGCCGCGATAGGCTTCTTCCGCGCGGCGGACCAGCTCCTCGACCGCTTCCCGGGTCAGACCATCCGCGAGGGGGACCTCGGCATCCGCCTCGACGCCCAGCAATTCGAGCAGGGCGCCGACGCGCACCAGGAGCCGGTCCAGGACCTGGATCTCGGGTTCCCGGTCGACGGCCGCCAGGAGTCGGTGGGGGCTCTGCTCCACGGCGTCCACCAGGTGGACGTGCCCCATCTCCCCCAACGCCTTGGTCAGGGCAGTGACGTACTTGCCCAGGATCAGCACGTTGAGTTTGCGCATGGGGACGGGTCTAAACATGCGTCGCCCCGATCATCATCTCGAGGATGTCCGCCGCGGGCAGACCGAAATGGAAGCCCTCGAACACCCGGCCGATATTGAGGACCTCGCTGCGTTTCAGAAACGGGAAGGCGACGGTACTCAGGGCCGGATGCTCGAAGTCCTTGAACAGGGCCAGAGCCCGGCGGTAGAGGTCGTCCCAGAGAACATTCTCACTGGCGTACAGCGGCGCCTCGACAAGGGGCCCGAGAAGGGCCTGCAGAGCCCTCGGCAACGCCGCCACCACCTCCCGCCGGGAACGGGCGCCCGCAAGGCCCTCGAGCAGGGGTCCGGGCAACGCCAGGCCCCCGGGAATGAACAGCTCCGCCAGATTCTCCTCGGGCAGGCGGTACAGGGACACGTTGCGCAGGACCATCACCAGGTTGACATGGTCGATCTCGGTCCGCACCAGGCCGCAGCCCGCCTTGCGCATGGGCAGGGGCAAACCCCGCGCCGCGGCGGCAAGACGGTCGTAGAAGAGCCGGTCCAGGCGGCACTCCGCCCGCAGCAGGTCCCGGGTTTCGTCCAGCTCCACCAGCAACGGCAGCAGTTGCTCGCGGATCGGGTGCGGGGGCAGCAGCCGGAAGAGCTGGTTGATGTGGCGGGCGGCCTCGATCCGGTCCGCGTCCAGAGGCGGCAGTTCCGGCGACTCGATGAGGAGGAACCGGATGTCCACCTCCCCATCCGGAAGCACGAAGTGATGCAGGATGGTCTTGAGATTCTCGAAGAAGTGCCGCTCGATGAAGGCCCCGTAGAAGCGGGCCGAACGGGGGTCGGCCAGGCGCTGCACGGCCGCCAGTTCGGCGATGCCGTGCGCATGCAGGCGTTTCTGGAAATCGGCGCGAGCGGAGGTGTCCAGCCCATAGGCTGCCAGGGCGCGCCCGAGGGCTTCGGGACTGCCCGCCGCAACCAGCCGCCGCAGACTCTCGCCGCACAGCGCCCGGGACCACATCCCGTGTAGCTTCGGGAAGAGGAAGTCGGCACCCAGGTTGACGGTCGTCGTCTCCATGCCTGCATGGCGCCCCGCCGGGCGCACCCCCTGCTTCGCGTCCGTCAGCCGCAAGCGGCTTCCCCGGGAGAAGCCGCGCCGGCCGCCGCATAGGCCACCGCGTCGCGCACGAGACCGGCACGGCCGCGCACGACCGCCGCCAGGGCGCGGGCGCGTTCCGCCAGCCGCGCATCCGCAGCCGCCAACGCCGACTCCTCGTCACGGTGCGCCCGGTCCACCGCCTCCGACACCACCGCCGCCGCCGCCTCGTCGGACTCGCGGCGCAGGCGTTCGCCCTCGGCGGCTGCCCGACGGCGGCCCTCCTCGCGGATACGCTCCGCCTCCTTCTCCGCCGCCGCCAGGATCGCGGCGGCCTCCTTCTCGGTGGCGAGCATTCGGGTGAGGACGTCGTCCATCATTCCTCGCCCCTGATGGTCTGAAGCAGCTCCTCGGCGCTGCGCACCTCCCGAATCCGTTCCGTGAACCCGGGAATCGAGAACAGGCGTGAGATTTCCGCCAGGGCCTCGATGTGGGGCCCGGGATTGCCCACCTCCGCAAAGACCATGATCACGATGTGCACCGGCTCGCCATCCAGGGAGTCGTACTCGATGCCCTTGCGGGACACTCCCACGGCCATCAGCAGACCCTTGGCCTCCTCGAGCTTGCCGTGCGGCAGGCCGATCCAACGCGCAATCCCCGTGCTCATCTTGGCTTCCCGCTCGAGCAACGTCCGAATCGCCGCGGCGCGGTCCCGGATGGTGCCGGAGTCCACCAGCAGCTGCACCATCTCCTCGAAGACTTCCTCCTTGTCCTCGCTCTCGAGGCCGATCTTGATGTGCGCCGGGATCAGAAGCTCGGTGAGTCTCATGGCTGACAACGCCCTTCCTGCGCCTGCCCCGGCCGGGGCCCCGCAGGCGGGCCGGCAGACCGGACGGCAGAACGCGGTGTGCAACACCGCAAAAAAGTGAAACATAATGGCCCGAATCGACTACGTCCACCATTGGGGAGACCTGGGCAGGGCTGTTCCAAGATCCGGCGAATCGCTTCCCGCCGCCACTGCCCTTGCGGCAGTGGAGCGCCGATTCGGGGTGAGGGAGCGC
>JAFGRS010000284.1 GCA_016935045.1 Lentisphaeria bacterium
GAAGGTGCTCTGCGCCGCCATCAGGAAGAGCACCAGCAGCAACCCCCCGAGGCTCTGGCACCACAGGGCCCATCCTCCCAGCCCCATGATGACGATCTCGGCAACCTTGGCCCAGACCATGACACGCGACTTGCTGAACCGGTCGGCCAGGTACCCCGCGTAGGCCGAAAACAGCACGTAGGGGAGCATGAAGAGGAAACCGGCCAGGGCGATGTACCCCGATTCCCGCCCCTCCGCGAGCACCCCCAGGGCCAGAAAGGAAATCACCAGCCGGAAGGCGTTGTCATTGAACGCCCCCAGGAAGAGGGTGCCCAGATAGGACCGGAACCCCGGCGTCCTCAGCCTGCTGGGCCCCATCGCTCTGCCTCCGCTGGGTTGGTGTCCCGCCCGCGTCCGCTGGCCGACCCCGGGAGTCGTGGTCTGGACTGCCTCTCTGCGCCGGCCCCGCCGCGGGGGTTGGCACGTCGTGGCCTCCCGGGTGTTGCCCCTCCACCCTTACGGATCACCCCATCTCTGCCTGGACCGCCCGCGTCCTCGCGGGCACATCGTCTCGAGTGCGGTGCAGGCGTCCCGCCCGCAGGATGGGGAAAGCAGGCGAGACGCTAGAACGTGGTGGTGCTCGAGAAGGTGAACTCGCGGATCTTGAGGGCCGGCACGAGACTGCCGCCGATGCGTTGGGGCTGTCCCAGGGCTTCGACGTTGCTCAGGGCCGTGAGCACCCTCTCGTTGAAGCGCATGTGTCTGAGCGGTCGGGTGATACGGCCGTTTTCGACGAGGAACAGGCCGTCCCGGGTCATGCCCGTCAGCAGGCAGGTCATGGGATCGACGAAACGGATGTACCAGAAGCGGGTCACGAGGATGCCGCGTTCGGTCGAGGCCACGAGGTCTTCCAGGGAGGCGCTGCCGCCATCGAGGATCAGATTGGTCGGCCCCCGGGATGGCTCCGTCCCTGTCTTGGCGGCCCAGTACCGGGAGCGCCAGAGATTCTCGAGGACCCCGTTGCGGACCCAGTGGACCGGGGCCGCCGCGAGCCCGCCGCCGACAAAGGGACTTGCCGGGCAGCGCGGATCGGTCGGATCCGAACGCACGCTGACCGATGGGGCACAGACCATCGTGCCGAGTTTGCCGCGCAGGAAGGTCCGTCCCTCGGCGGTGGCCTTGGCATCGCAGACGAGGTGCCAGGGCAGCATCTCCGCTACAGCAGCCGGACTCAGGATCACCGTGTACCGTCCCGGAGCCATCTCCGTCGGGGCCCGGGCATCCCGCGCGATGCGCAGGGCCTCCCGGGCGACGCGTGCCGGCACGACATCGCCGGCCGCGGTGGCGGTTTCCTGGGCCCAGCCGCTGCTGCCCTCGGTCAGGACGGTGGCCCGGAAGGCGGCCTCGGTGGCCCGGTGGTAGGCCCGCAGGCCGTTCGAGTTGGCGCACGCATGGAACGTGCCGCGGCCACTCCAGGCGCCGGACAGGCGGCAGCCGGCGGCCGCCACCACGCCCACGGCCTCTTCGAGTTCCGCGGCGATCTCGGTCGGATCGCGCCGGGCCGTAGCGTCAGACCACGCCTCGATGTCGGCATACTGCGATGCCTCCCGCGCCGGCAGCGGGGGCATGAACTCGGTATCCGGCGGCGCCAGGCGCGCCGCCTCGGCGGCACGTCGGGCGGCGGTCGCGATACCCTCCGGGGAGAGCCGGTTGGTGACGGCCGACCCGTGGCTCTGCCCATAGGCGCAGGAGATGGAGAGGCTGGCGTCCGCGCGCCGGACGCACTGGGTCGCCACATTGTCGGCCAGGCGGCAGGAGAGCAGGGAACTGCCCCCCAGCGTCGCGACGACACTCTCCGCGGCGGTTGCGGTGACGGCCTGATCGAGGATGTCGAATGCTTCTTGACGTGTCATCAGCGGGCCCCTCCGACGCGGATACCCCGGAAACGGCAGGGCGCGGACGAGTGGGACATGCGGGCAGTCTGCCCCGGGTCGCCCTTGCCGCAGTTCATCACCCCGACCGACTGCCAGAAGCGCTTGTCGCAGACCGCATCGAGGGCGCCCCAGAAGCGGGTGGTGAGGGCCTGGTAGGTTACGTCCTTGAGCATGCCGGCGATGCGGCCGTTCCGGATCTCCCAGAAGCAGTCCCCGCCGAACTGGAAATTCTGCCGCTTCTGGTCGATGGAAAAGGAGCCCATGCCATCGATGAGGATGCCTCGCTCGGTGTCGGCGACGAGTTCGTCGGGGGTAAGGGATACGGATCCCGGCGCCAGCCCGAAGTTCGACTGGCGGATGATGGGGACCGACGCCCAGCTATCGGCCCGGCAGCTCCCGTGGGAGCGGGAGGCGCCGATGGCCCGGCAGGTTTCGCGGTCCGTCTGGTAGTCCACCAGGATGCCCGAGCGGATCAGGTCCCAGCGTTGTCCGGGGACGCCGTCGTCGTCGAAGCCGAGGGTTGCCAGACCCCCGGGCAGGGTGTTGTCGCAGGTGATGGTCATGAGAGGAGAACCGTAGACCAGGCTTCCCAGTTGGTCGATGGTGGCGAAGGAGGAGCCGGCGAGGCTTTCTTCCATGCCGAGGACGCGGTCGAGTTCGGTGGCGTGGCCGATGGACTCGTGCATGGTGAGGGCCAGGTGGGACGGGTTGAGGATCAGGTCCATCTCACCCACCGGACAGGGCTTGGCGCTGAGTTGCTCGACGGCTTCGGCGCCCACACGCGGGGCTTCCTCGAGGAGAGGCGTCCCTTCGATGTGCTCGTAGCCGCGGGTGGCGCCGGTGGCCTCGAAGGTGCGCGTCTTGGCGCCCTCCTCGTTGACCGCGGTGGCCGTGTAGCGCGCCGTGCTGGTCACGGTCTCGGTCTCGATCACCGAACCATCGGTGTTGGCAAGGAACCGGTGTCTGCGCTCGAACTGCATATGGGAATGGCATTTGCGCACACCACCCACGGCCAGGACGGCCCCATTGACGCGCAGGAGAAGATCGAGTTTGGTTTCCAGCGGGACCGTGAAGGGGTCGGTGGCCATGGGCGTGCGGAACACCTCCCGGTGGGCGGGCTCGGGGCACCAGGCGACGCCCTCGGGCCGGCGCAGGGCACGGTTCGCCCCGGCGATGGCCAGGGCCTGCCGCGCCGTCGCCGTCACCGCCTCGCGGCTGAGATCGGAGGTGGCCGCAAAGCCCCAGGCACCGTCCAGCAACACCCGGATGCCAATGCCGACGGACTCCGTGTCAGCCAGGGAACTGACCCGTTCGTCCTCGGTGTGCAAGCCCTGGGTGCGGATGCACACGGCACGGGCATCCGCATAGGTGACGCCCCGCCCATGAGCCGCGGCGATGGCGTCGAGACAGATGTCTTTCATGGCAACCGATCTCCCATGTGGGGCCACTCATCGGCCCATACCGACCCTGCCCGCGAGGACGCGGGCGATCCAATATGCCGCACGGTCCCCGGGCGGCATGCCCCATCTCCAGTACGCCGCACGGTCCCCGGGCGGCATCCCAAGATGCGGCTCCGCGGAGCGTCGCCCTCCAGTACGCCGCACGGCACCCCGGGCGGCATCCCAAGATGCGGCTCCAGTACGCCTCACGGTCCCCGGGCGGCATCCCAAGATGCGGCTCCGCGGAGCGTCGCCCTCCCGTGCGCCTCACGGTCCCCGGGCGGCATCCCAAGATGCGGCTCCGCGGAGCGTCGCCCTCCAGGGGGCACGGCTCGGACCGTCGTCAGTGCTGCGGATCGAAGGACACGGCCCTGCCGGTCTCGGCCGAAGTGTAGATGGCCTCGATGATCTCGGACACGACCGCGGCCTCCTCGGGCTTCACGAGGGGCTCGGTATCGTGGACGACACTGTGCATCCACTGTTTCTGTTCGTACTCCTCGGGCGTGAGGTTCTCGAACGGGAACAGGTCACGCGCCCGGCTGTTGGGGGTGATCTCCTGGACGTACAGGCATCCGTCCTTTTCGCCGTTGAGCTTGATGGTTCCGCCGATTTCGGCCCCGGCCAGGGTACCGCAGATCGTGGTCCTGCCGCCATCGACGATGTTGAGGGCCCAGCTCGACTCCACCACCATGACGCAGCCGTTGCGGAAACGGACGAAACCGAAGGCGGCGTCCTCCGTGGTGAAGGTGGCCGGGTCGTAGCGTCCCATGTCATTGGAGAGGACCGCCGTGTCGGCCAGCTTGCGGAACGAAGCCCCCATCACGCTGGCCACTTCGTAGTTGCCGATCAGATGCAGGGCGAGATCGATGGAATGCGTCGCAATGTCGATCAGGGGCCCGCCTCCCTGCTGCGCCTTGTCCGTGAACACCCCCCACCCCGGAATGCCCCGGCGCCGCAAAGCCGGACAGCGGACGAAGTAGACCTCCCCCAGGTCGCCCTTGCGGATGAGCTTGCGCAGGTACTGGCACTCGACCCGGCTCCGGCTCTGATAGCCGATGGTGAGCTTGCGGCCGGTCTCCCTGGCCGCGGCGCACATGGCCCGGGCTTCGCGTCCGCTGATGGCCATGGGTTTCTCGCACATCACGTGTTTGCCGGCCCGCAGTGCCGCCACGGAGATCTCGGCATGGGAGGCGTTGGGGGTCAGCACGTGCACCACGTCGATGGCGTCGTCCCGCAGCAGTTCCCGGTACTCCGTACCCACGGCTGCGTCCGCGATGCCGTACTGGCCGGCCGCCTTGACGGCCCGTTCCTCGATGAGATCACAGAAACTCACCATCTTCACGTTGGCCAGTTTCTTCAAGTTCGGCATGTGCTTGCCGAAGGCGATCCCCCCACAGCCGACGATCCCGACCCGCACGTCCTTCATGACTCGTCTCGCTTTCTGTTTGCACGGCTCAGCGGGAGCTTCGCCCTCCAGGAGGGATGCGGCTCAGCGGGAGCTTCGCCCTCCAGTGGGATGGAGCGCCCGGGTCCTCGCGGGCAATCCCGGCTGAGCCGGAGCTTCGCCCTCGAGCGCCTCTCCTCCGGGCTCTCGGCTCGCGAGGCCGTTCGCTGCTCCTACCCCTGGATCTTGACGACGGTGTTTTCGCGGTGCGCGATGTACGCGTTTTCCAGCAGTTCGGTCAAGGCGATGCCTGCCTCGAGGCCGAAGGGGATGGGGCC
>JAFGRS010000285.1 GCA_016935045.1 Lentisphaeria bacterium
CCATGTCCCCGGGGTTCTCGGGTGGACACATGCGGTGTGGCAGAACTCGTGCGGCATGGGGACCTACGGAGCTGACATGCGCCCCTCTGCACTCGTACGGCTTGTCTTAAGGCCTCGGCGGAGACACGGTATGGAGACGGCGTCCCGCCAGGCATGCTTCCCGGAATGTCCGCTCGGCGGGCCGGGGGGCGCCCTCGGGCGCAAGGAGAGACTCCATGGCAGCGACGGGAAATGGCGACCTGCGGGCGGCCTACGGGGAGAACGTCTTCAGCGACCGCGTGATGCGGGAACGCCTGCCGGGAAACACCTATCGGGCGGTGCGCCGGGCCATGGACGAGGGCGCCCCCCTCGACCCGACGGTGGCGGACGTGGTGGCCAATGCCATGAAGGATTGGGCCATCGAGAAGGGAGCCACCCACTTCTGCCACTGGTTCCAGCCCATGACCGGCATGACCGCCGAAAAGCACGATTCGTTCATCTCTCCGACCGCCGACGGCCGCGTCATGATGGAATTCAGCGGCAAGGAACTCATCCGCGGCGAACCGGATGCGTCCTCCTTTCCCTCCGGCGGCCTGCGGGCGACCTTCGAGGCGCGGGGGTACACCGCCTGGGACTGCACCTCCCCGGTCTTCGTCAAGGCCGACGGCTCCAACGTCTCCCTCTTCATCCCCTGCGCCTTCTGTTCCTACACCGGCGAGGCGCTGGACAAGAAGACGCCCCTGCTGCGCTCGATGGACGCCCTCAGCCGGCAGGCCATCCGGGTCCTGCGGGCCCTGGGCAACACGACGAGCCGCCGGGTGCTGCCCACCCTCGGGGCGGAGCAGGAGTACTTCCTCGTGGACCGGCGCTTCGTGGAGAAACGTCTCGATCTGCTGGTGGCGGGGAGGACGCTGTTCGGGGCCCCGCCGCCCAAGGGTCAGGAGATGGACGACCATTACTTCGGCACCCTCGACGAGCGGGTGGCGTCGTTCATGAACGAACTGAACCACGAACTCTGGAAGCTGGGCATATCCGCCAAGACGCAGCACAACGAGGTCGCTCCGGCACAGTACGAACTGGCCCCCATCTTCGCCACGGTGAACGTGGCCACGGACGACAACCAGCTCACCATGCAGGCCATGCAGAAGATCGCCCGCCGACACGGGTTCGTCTGCCTGCTGCACGAGAAACCCTTCGCGGGGGTGAACGGTTCCGGCAAGCACAACAACTGGTCGCCCGACACGGATGACGGGATCCGCCTGCTACACCCCGGCACGACGCCGCACGCCAACATGCAGTTCCTGCTGTTCCTGTTTGCGGTGATCCGGGCCGTGGACCGCTATCCCCTCCTGCTCCGGGCCGCGGTAGCCACGCCGGGCAACGACCACCGCCTCGGAGCCAACGAAGCCCCGCCTGCCATCGTCTCCATCTTCCTCGGAGAACAGCTCACCGACATCTACGAACAGCTCGAAGCCGGGGGCGCCTCCTCCTCGAAGGCGGGCGGCGAACTGACCCTCGGCGTCAGTTCCCTGCCGCCCCTGCCGAAGGACTCGACCGATCGCAATCGGACCTCGCCCTTTGCCTTTACGGGCAGCAAGTTCGAATTCCGCATGGTGGGGTCTTCCCAGTCCACCGCGGGGCCCTGCTTCGTCCTGAACACCATTGTCGCCGACAGCCTCTCCGAGATCGCCGCTGCCATCGAGGGCGCCGAGGACGTGAATGCCGCCGCCCAGGCATTGCTGCAGCGCTATGCCCGGGAACACAAGCGCATTGTTTTCAACGGCGACAACTACTCGGCCGAATGGGCCGCGGAGGCGGCGCGCCGGGGTCTGCCCAACATCACCAACACCGTCGACAGCCTCGCCACCCTCACGGCGCCGGAACACGTGGAGGTCCTGGCCAGGCATGGCGTGCTCAGCCGCGGGGAACTGGAGGCGCGCCAGGGCATCCTGCTGGAGAACTACGTCAAGGTCATCGGCATCGAGGGGCGCACGGCCCTGCAGATGGCCTGCCGGCAGATTCTGCCCGCGGCCGCGGCCTATGCTGCCAAGCTGGCGGAGGGGGTGTGTGCGGTGCGGGATGCCGGCCTGGATCCGGCCCCGCAGCGGGTGCTGCTCGAAGAGGTCTGTGCTCAGGTGGCCCGGCTCAAGGCAGGGACCGAAGACCTTTCGACGGCCCTGGCTGACGTCGAGGCCGCGCGCGGAGCCCGGGCAAAGGCGCTGGCGAGCCGGGACCGGATCCTGCCGGCCATGGAGGCCGTACGCCACAGCGCCGATGCGCTCGAATCCCTTGTCGATGCGGCCATGTGGCCGTTGCCGACCTACACGGAAATGCTGTTCTGCCGCTGAACGGGCAGGGATGACCCCGGCGCGCCGGACGGCGAAACTGGAGGCGAACAAATCCCATGCAGATCACGGCCATCACGGGCGAACGACAGGCGGGACTGGACGAAGTCCCCGATCCGAGAATTGCCGACAATTACTGTCTGGTCAAGATTCTCACCGCCCCGATGTGTACGGAGGTGGCGGGGTTCCGCGCCGGCCGGGCAAGCCGGAACCTGGGTCACGAGGCCGCGGGGGTGGTTGTGGAGGCGGGCCCGAGGAGCGGGGTCGTGCCCGGGACGCGGGTTGTGGTCATGCCGCAGGACAGTTGCGGCGTCTGTTCGCTGTGTCTTGCCGGGGAGCACATTCACTGCCGCACCCCCCGCAATGCCCTGGCGGTCTGCAACAGCCCCACCGGCCGGGCGACCTACGCCCAGTACTGCATCCAGCAGGACCGTCTGTTGGTTCCTCTTCCCGACGACATCTCCATCGAACACGGTTCCATGGCCTGCTGCGGCCTGGGACCCACCTTCAACGCCTGCCGGCTGCTGCGGGTGACGGCCGACGACACGGTAATCGTGGCGGGCCTGGGGCCGGTGGGCCTGGGGGGGGTGATCAACGCCACCCATCTCGGGGCGCGCGTGATCGGCCTGGACGTCAATCCCTACCGCCTGGCACTGGCCCGGGAACTGGGGGCGGAGGCGGTCTTCGACCCGACGGCGGAAGGCGCCGCCGAGGCCATCCTGGCGCAGACGGATGGACTCGGGGTGGACAAGGCCATCGAGACGGCGAATGTGGAGGCGAGTCCGCCCTTTCTGGCGCGTCTGGTGCGTCCCAAGGGTGGGATTGCCCTGGTGAGCTGGGCGGGGTCCCTGTCGGTGCGGGACATCGTGGGCAGGGGTCTTGCCGTGGTTGGCGCCTGGCACTGGAACCACCTGGTCCACGGCAGGCAGATGCTGGAGGTGATCCGGCGCAATGCGGCCAAGCTCGACCGGCTGATTACGCATCGGTTCCCCATGTCGGAGGTCCGGAAGGCATTCGAACTGCAATGCACGGGCCAGTGCGGCAAAGTCCTGCTGGATCCCTGGGCATAGGGACCGCGCGCCGCCCGGGACGAGAACAGAGACGAAGGCAGAAGCCGACAAGCCAATGCTCCCGACCTCGCAAGGCCCGGCGGGAGATCGCGGCGTTGGGCGTTCGATGGTGGGCGTTCGATGTTCGATGTTGACCGCTCAGTCAGCGCCTATGGGGCCTGGGCCCTGCCGGTCGGCGCGCAACGGCCCGGAAGGAGGATACACGAGATGGACACAGGTCATTGTGGCGGCACATCGTTGCAGGCAGGGGCGGTCCCCGCGGGGCTGTCGCGGCGCGGTTTCATCCGGGCGGCAGCCGGGAGCCTGGGTCTGGCGGCGGCGGCCGATGCCGCGGCGGCGTTGCCCGGAATTTTGCCGCCGGTGTGGCGTCAGACCTCCGACCGCCGCATCCGCATCGGGGTGGTCGGGGGCCGTTTCGGCCTCAGCTTCCACTGGCACGAACACCCCAACTGCACGGTCACCGCGGTCAGCGACCTGATCCCCCAGCGTCGCGCGGCGCTGCAGCAACGTTACGCTTGCGAGCGGGCGTACGAGTCCCTCGAGAAGCTGGTTCTGGATCCCGAGATCGAGGCCGTGGCGGTGTTCACCGGGGCGCCGGACCACGCCCGTCACGTCCTGCTCTGCCTGGACCATGGCAAGCACGTGATCTCCGCCGTGCCCGCCTGCCTGACCCTCGACGAGGCCGCCGCCCTCAAAGCCAGGAAGGAGGAGACCGGCCTGACCTACATGATGGCGGAGACTTCCTACTACCGCCGTGAGTGCATGACCGCCCGGCGCCTGTACCGCGACGGGGTCTTCGGCGAAATGGTCTATTGCGAGGCGGAGTACTACCATCCCTGGCCCCCGGGGTCGGGGGAACGCCACAACCTGGCCTTTCACAACGGCGAGAGAACGTGGCGCTACGGCCTGCCGCCGATGCTGTATCCGACCCACAGCACGGCCTTTCTGATCGGGGTCACCAAGGAGCGCCTCGTGCGCGTGTCCTGCGTGGGGCATCGCCCCGTCGGTGACGAGATGTACGGCGAAGCGGCCAATGCCTACGGCAACCCCTTCGATTCCGGCATGGCGATGTTCCTCACCGACGCGGGCCATCCCTTCCGCTGCAACGTGTGCTGGAACATCCATGCCCACGGCGAGCGCGCCCAGTGGTTCGGGACCAAGGCCGCACTCTACAGCGCGGGGTCCGGCGGCCAGCCCACGGCGGTCCTGGCGGAGGGTTTGCCGCGGCAGTCTCTGCCGGATTTTGGCGCCGCCCTGCCGCCGGCGCTGCGGGTGGATTCCGGGCATGGGGGGAGCCATCCCTATCTGACGCACGAGTTCGTCATGTCTCTGGTGGAGGGCAGGGCGCCTGCCGTCGACCTGTACGAAGCCCTGGCATACACGGTTCCGGGGATTGTCGCCCACCAGTCCAGCTTCCGGGATGGTGAGCAGCTGCCCATTGCCGACTTCGATCCGGCGTGACGGAGGCCGCGGGAGCATGAGAGCCATCGGTGCCATCGCGGGTGTTCTGGCGTGTGCCTGTTGCGGGGGTGATGCCATGGGAGTCCCTACGATCCACCCCGGTTGGGAGAGCGCGGGTCCGGTGGAGGTCCTCTCCCGGACGGTGTTCGAGGCGGGAGACGCGGCTCTGGCGGTGGCGCCGGCCGGTTCGGGGGTGTCTTGGCGGGCCGTGGTCGAGGCCGGTCCCTACGCCGGTCAGGCGGGGATCCGACTGACCGGGAGCGATGCCACGGCCGCGGTCCTCGATCTGGCGGTGGACGGCAGTGATGCGGGGGGCGTGTGCCTTGCCGGGGCGAGGGGGGAGGTCCTGTGGTCGGACAGCGGGTTGGGATCGCTGTTGTACCAGCCCGTCTGGCTGGAAGCGGTCCTCGATGCGGCCGCCGGGGTCCGGGTCCAGGTGCTGGACGGCGACGCGACGGCACTGCTGGCCCAGAGCCCATGGCTGCCAGTGGGGTCCGATCTCGCTCGCGGCATCGACGGCATGGCCGTCTTCACGCGCGGCAACACGGCCCGCTTCTGTCTGTGGGAACGGGCACAGAAACCCCTGGCGCCGCTGACCCCGGACAATCCCACCGCCCTTCGCGTACCCCGGGCGGGTGATGACGCCTGGGCCGTCGTGGGCGGGGGCGCCTGGCGCTGGGAGACGGGCCGGAGAGAGGTGTTGCTGCAGACGCGTCCGACCGAGCGGACGACCGCTTTCATGACCCCCACGGCCCCGGCCGAGGGGATGTGGCGCTGCACCATCCGGCTCGACAAGGGGACCTGCGGGGGCGGCATGGTCGTCCACGGGGACCGGGACCTGGCCCAGGGGTTCCTCGCCTGGCTGGGGGGCAGCTACGGCAACGGCCGGCTGATGGTCTACCAGTACCCCCTGAAATGCCTCTGGTCCGGACCCGACGGCATCTGGCACTGGGACACGGACTACGTGCTCGAAGCCGAGATCCGGGGCGGCACGCTGCGGGCCCGGTTGCTGGCTGCGGATGGCGCCGGCATCCTGGCGGAGTCCCCGTCCCTCTCCCTCGATGGCGAAACACCCGTCCCCCCCGGCATGATCGGCTTCCAGACCTGGCGCGGCACGGGGCGGTTCGGAGGCTTCGGAGCCGGCGGCGAGACCGGCCCCGCCGCGGGACGGGACTCCGCCCAGGACCTGGGCGCCGGCTGGCGGGCACTGGCCGGCGACTGGCGCTGGATCGGGCCGCCGGGCCAGACCCTGCGGCAGTCCGCGAGCGAAGGGGCGGCCACCGCCCTGGCGCCCATGGTACGCGGCGCCCGGGGCCGGTTCCGGTGTCGGGTCACCCCGGCCGGTGCGCACGGCGTCTCGCTGCTTTTCCAGCACGCCGAGAACGGTCAGGATGGGTTCGAGTGCTGCCTGGCTGAGGATGGCACAAGCCTGCGGACGGCTGCCGGCAAGGTCCTCTGGACCTCCCCCGCGGTCCGTTGCCAAGCCGGCCAGGAGCGCGTCCTCGAAGGGATTGTGGCGACCGACCGCGTCCGCGTCCGCGTCCTCGATGCCGAAGGGCGTTCCCTGTGCGAGTCGGTGGACTGCTATGTATCGGACACCAACAACGAGCGTGTGGGCATCCTCGGCCTGCGTTGCCGGGACGGCGCCGCCGAGTTCCGGGGGTGGGAATTCCATGGCGAGCCGTGAGGCCATGGGCGGGGCCGCCCGGGCAGCGGGCCGGTTCTTCCTGGTTCTGTTCTGTCAGGCGGGGCTGGGGGCGGCATCTCCGGAGTCCCTCGTTCCCCTGCGCAGCCGGCTGCCGAAGCCGGCCTTCGTAGGCACGCCGCAGCACGTCATCTCCGCGAATCTCGAACGGCCCTCCGGCAAGCTCCGCGAGCCATTCCTCGTCCCCGCGGACGCCGCCAACCTTGCCCTGGGCAAGGCGGTGACGGGCAGCGACCGCGAGCCCGTCCTCGGCAGGTACGAGTACGCGACGGACGGGGACAAGGAGGCGGACGGAGACAGCTTCCTCGAAATGGGGCCGGGCCGGCAATGGGTGCAGATCGATCTCGGGCGCCGCTGCCGCGTGGATGCCATCCTCGTCTGGCACTACCACAGCGAAGCGAGGGCCTATCGCGACGTGGTGATCCAGATCGCCGATGATCCGGAGATGGCCGAAGGGGTGCGCACGCTGTTCAACAACGACCACGACAACTCCTCGGGGCTGGGCGCCGGCACCGACAGGGAGTACATCGAGACCTTCGAGGGACGACTCATCCCGGTCCCCGCGGCCCGGGCCCGCTACGTCCGGCTCTACAGCAACGGCAGCACCACCGACGACATGAATCACCTGGTCGAGGTCGAGGTCCACGGCGCCCCCGTGCCCTGAGGCATGGCGAGCGCGGATGCCGGGCAGGCGCCACGAGCCGAGTGGCGCTCCGGGTAGGCGCCACGAGCCGAGTGGCGCTCCGGGTAGGCGCCACGAGCCGAGTGGCGCTCCGGGTAGG
>JAFGRS010000286.1 GCA_016935045.1 Lentisphaeria bacterium
ATGGGGGCACCTACTACCTGGCGATGACCTTCGTGGACGGTGAGGGCCTCGATGCGCGGCTCGAGCGGGATGGCCGTCTGCCCGAAGCCGAGGCCCTGCGCATCGCCCGCACCGTGGCCGAAGCCCTGGCCTACGCCTGGGATGAACACCGCCTCCTGCACCGCGACGTCAAACCGGCCAACATCATGACCGACCGCCGCGGCCGCGTGCTGCTCATGGACCTGGGGCTGGCCAAGGACCTCGCCGAGGACCATGGCATGACCCTCACCGGCCAGATGGTCGGCACTCCCCTCTACATGAGCCCCGAACAGGCCCGCGGCCTTCCTGACCCCGGCGTGCAGACGGACATGTATGGCCTCGGGGCGACCCTCTACCACCTCCTCACCGGCGGGCCGCCCTTCACGGGCCCGACCGCGGTGGCCATCCTGACCCAGCACGCCCGGGCGCCCCTGCCGCCGGCGCGGGAACGCAACCCGGAGATCTCCGAGGCCTGCGCCCACCTGCTCGAGGTCATGCTGGCCAAGGACCCCGCCGCGCGGCACCCCACCTGGCAGGCCCTCATCGCCGACATCGACCGGGTCCTGGCCGGCCAGGCACCGCTGCAGGCGCGTCCGGCGGGCGGCGCCGAGGTCTCGCAGACCACCGCCGCGGCCCAGGTGCGGGCCCACCTCGAACGGCGGGGCAAGCCCCACGCCGAGGTCCGGAAAGCGCCCTCCGAGAACGCCTCGCGTCAGGGCCAGAACCGCCTGGCGCGGGGGCTGACCGTGGCGACGGCGGCGCTGCTCCTGGTGGCGCTGGGTCTCGCGGTCGTCCTGGCCCTGCGCTCGGGCCGGCGCGGGCCGGGGGAACGGGCGGAGCGGGGAAATTGGACGGATTGGACGGATCCGACAGATCGGACCGATGCGACCGATGCCGCGGCCGCCCCCGAGCGGCCGGCCCCGGCAACCATGCCCACCCCCGGGCGCGACTGGACCGTGCCGGACCTGGGACTGGAGTTGGCCTGGGTCGCGCCGGGGAGTTTTCGGATGGGGGCGGAGGATGACAGGGACGTCGAGAGGCCGGTTCATCCGGTGCGGATCACGCGGGGGTTCTGGACCGGGAGGATCGAGGTGACGCGGGCGCAGTACGAAGCCGTCATGGGGGAGTATACGAACCATGAGGACGAACCCGCGAGCCATCCGGTCCAGATGGTCACCTGGCAGGCGGCGCAGGGTTTCTGCGCACGCCTGACGGAGCGGGAGCGGGCCGCGGGGCGGTTGCCCGCTCTTCCGGACGGCAGCGGAGGGATGCAGGTCTGCCACTACCGCCTGCCCACGGAAGCCGAGTGGGAGTACGTGGCGCGGGGCGGGCCGGTGTCCAAGGGCTACCGCTATGCCGGCTCGGACAGCGCGGCCGAGGTGGGCTGGTTCCGCGGCAACAGCGGGAACCGTCTGCACCCGGGTGGACTGAAGCGCGCCAATGAACTGGGCTTGTTCGACCTGTCGGGCAATGCCTTGGAGTGGTGCCTGGACGGATACGGGGCCGACTACTACAGCCGTTCGCCGGGGGAAGACCCGGTGAATACGGTTGTGGCCTCGTACCGGGTGGCGCGCGGCGGCTGTATGAATGCCAACGAAGAAGGTATGCTCGTCACGCACCGTGCGTGGCAGGAGCCGGGATCGCAGTACAGGGGTTACGGCTTCCGGGTCGTGCTTGGGGTGCCGCCCGTACCGGTTGCCACGGCCGCCGCTGCGGGCGCACCCGCGGGAGCGACTCCCGGCCCAACCGGGGCAGGCACTCCACCGACGCCCGCCGGCGTCGTCCCCCCGCCGGCGCCTGCCGCGGGCCCCGCCGTGCCGACTTCTGGGGGCACCGTGTCCATGCCGTCCACTCCGTCCATCGCGTCCATTTCCGCGCCGCCGCCAGCCTCCGTCCCCGTCTTCGACGGGACGGTGGACCTGCTCCTGGCCGGGCGCCGCGATGAAGCCCTCCGCCACTGGCGGCGGGTCCGGGCCGACTCCTCCGCGGCGCTGACGGAGGAGGCAGCCGCCGCGGTCGAAGGCCTGCTCGCGGCGGCGGCGGGGTTGCCCGGGCGGATTCTGCAGGGCTTCGAGGCGGATGTGGGCCGGGAGACGACGGTCGAGCTGGCGGATGGGACGCGCCTGACCTGCGAAGTCCGGGAGGTGACCGAAGCGGGGATCCGGGTCCTGGTGGCGGAACGCCGGGGCGGGGGCTCGACCGTCAAGCTGGGGCGGACGCTGCGTCTCGAGGAACTCTCGACGGGCGAGAGGATTCGTCGTCTCGGCGAGGGCAACGATCCCGGGCGTGTCCTGTTGCGGGGCCTGCTGGCCATCGAGGGCGGAAGCGCGGATGCGGCCGGGGCCTTCTTCGCCGGGGTGGGGGAACCGCTCGGACCGGCCCTGGCCCGGGGTCTCGAACGCCGGGAGACCGCCCGGCGCACGGCGGCCCTCCAGGAGGCGCTGAGCGACCTGCTGCGCAGCGCGGCGGGGAAGAGCATCGCCCTGGAACCCAAGGCGGTCGTCGCCGCCATCCGCGAGCGCTGCGGCGCCGGGAGCGGCCGGGCCGAACGGCTGCGGAAGCGGGTCGAGGAATTCGCGAGGGAACACGGCCACACCCCCCTCGGGACGCAGTGGCTCCCGGTACTGCGCGAGGCGCTGGCCTTTCCCTTTCCCGGCGAGGACTGGACCGTCCCCGACCTGGGGATGGAGTTCGTCTGGATCGAGCCCATGAAGCTCTGGGTCGGCAAATACGAGGTGACGAATGGGGAATACCGTCGGCTCGACCCGAATCACTCGTGCGGCGTCTGGAATGGGGAACGTCCCTTGGACGGCGACCGGCAGCCGGTGACTCTCATCGCCTTCGACGACTGCTGCCGCTATGCAGCCTGGCTCAGCGAACGCGAGAAACAGGCCGGCCGCCTCCCAAAGGGCTTCGACTACCGCCTCCCCAGCCGGGACGAGTGGATGGCTTTCGCTCAGTGCGGCGACAACCGCACCTACCCGTGGGGCAATGCTCCCCTGCCACCCAAGGACTGGAACTACGGCGGCAAGGAACTCCCCGATTGCAAACCGGATGACCCAGACCCGCTTCAGTTGGGCCGTCTCGGACATCAGGACGCCTTCGTCCATACCTGCCCGGTGGAGCAGAGCGGCCGCAACGACTGGGGGCTTCATGGCGTCGGGGGAAATGCAGGCGAGATCACCGCCGCCACACCACGGGGAGTCTTCGATGCTTCCCGTGGAGCCGCCGCCGGCCACCAGTATCTGAGTACGCTGCGCTGTGACTACGGCGCGCCTCTCTACAATGGGGCCACCCACGGGGATGGCTTCCGCCTGGTCCTGGGGCAGTGAGGGGAGGCCGGCGCCGCGCGGGTCCGGGGACGTACCGCGCGTGAGGCGGCTCGAAGGGAGATCCGCCCTCCCGTCCGGGGCAACTCATGGCGCGTGGCCCGGGTCCACGTGGTCGGCGGTCCACGTGGTCCGAATCGACGCACGACCCTCGACCAGGCTCAGGTTCTGCGAGAGTGCGCCTCCCACATTGTCAGAGTCCCAAGGGAATTGTATTGCGCTCAGGGCCCGGGGTGCACGCTGCCTCCGCCGGCGCCCCCACCAACGTCACCGTGTTTCCGTTCGCGAGCACCCAGTCTGCCGCGTAGGCTCTGGCTTCCCGTTCCGTGCGCCGAGTTCCCTCGTGTCACCAGCGGAAGAAGCGGTAGGGGTCGTCCCACTCCCGGGCCTGGTCGACATACAGCCCCTCGTTCCAGCGTCCGGTTTCCGGGGGGTCGCAGGGTGTCAGGCGGACATCCTCGAGCCAGAGTGTGCCGGTGCTGCCGTGCCAGATCTGGAAGCGGGTGCGCTCCGTGGCGGTTCCCCGGGCCTGTGCCAGGAACTCGACCTCCTTCCAGGCGGGGGAGGGGCAGAAGCGCTGGTACTCGAGGAGGGCCTTCCAGGCGGTCGTGTCCTGGAGGGCCACCGTGACCATGCCGTTCCCGAATCCGGTCCCCCGGGCCCGCAGGGCGATACGGTACCATTGCCCCTCGATGACCGGCACCCCGTGCTGGGCCAGCATGACACTGCCTTTGCCCTTGGCGCCGAAACCGGCACAGTCGAGGCGGAGAGCGCGGGATTCCGGGTCCGGACCCCCTGCTTCAAGGGTACACGCCGCCCCCTCGGCATCGGCGCTGAACTCCCAGTGGTCCGGCATCCCGTCGCCGTCGGCATCCGTGTCGAAACGCCCGTTGCGCAGCACGGATTCCACCTCGCCGGATCGGGGCGGAGTGCCGAAACGCGACAGCAGCGGCGTGTGGCAGGGGGCCCCCATGTTGGCCAGGAGCCGGGTCAGCAGGTAGGACGCGCGCCGGTAGGTGCGACGGAGAGGGTGATGCTCGGTCAAGGCGGTGGTCGGCGGCGGAGCGTCCGTCTCGCGGGGACGCGGCGACTCCTCGGCGCCGGCCGGCGGCGAGGCCATACGGTAAGGAGTAAGCTGACAATACACCGTATCTCCGTCCCGGTCCCCGGCCAGCACGCCGTTGCCGAAGGGGGTCGCGCCACCGACGACGAGGGGGAGCGTCCGGGGGTCACGGTTGTGCACATCGGCGGGGCTGATGCCGGCCAGCGGCGACCCGGACGGGAAGGGCTCGAACCAGGTGGCGATGTGCTCCCCGGGCTCCGTGCGTATCGCCCCGGGCAGGAAGGCATCGACCGCTCCGGCGTCGAGGCCGAGGGCCAGGAGACGCCCGCCGCCGTCCAGAAAGGCGCTCACGTCCCCCCGCGCGGGGACGGCCGGAGCCCCGGCGCCGACGATCAGGATGCGGTCCGGGGGAATGGCGCCCCCGTCGTAGGGTTGAACCGCAATGCCGGCATACGCCAGATGGTGGAGACCATCCACGGCGCCGGCATGGACCACCTGCCGAACCGGGTGCGGACGCCACGTATCGGCATAGCGCAGGATGTTGCGCACCAGGGTGTCGGCCGCCGGGTCGGACTCGCTGCGCGCCGTGACATCCATCTGGCAGAAGAGGATCATGCCGCGGCCCTCGCGGTACTCGAGCAGGGGGCTGTACTGCAGGCTGAAGCCGCCGTCGCAGATGGGCAGGAAGTCACCCCGGGCGGGTTTCTCGATGAGCACGGACGCGACGCTGCCCCGGCAGCCGCAGCGCCACAGACGCGGCACTTCGAGGCCGCACCAGCGCACCGTGGGCGCCCCGGAATAGGGCCCGCCGGGTTCGTAGCCCAGACGCGGCGGCAGGAGGGTGGCTTCGCCGCGCCAGTCGCGCAGGTGTTCGGGTCCCAGCCCGGCCAGGAGGGGATGGTCCGGGACGCGGGGAAAGACCTGCCGCAGACCGTACTCGGCGATGCGGAACCCGAGGCGTCCTTCGAGGACGTCGGCCCGCTGCTCGAAGACGATGACGCGCAGTCCGTCCCGGACCGGGGCGAGATCGGGACCCGGACCGTCCACGCGGAGGGCCCGCCGACCCAGGATCAGGACGCGGACCCCCGCAAGATCGTCTCCGGGGCCGACGGGACGGGCCGAAACCCCCAGGGCCGCAAGCAGCCGGGCGGTGTCGCCCTCGGGATCCAGCAGGGCGACGTCGGTCATGGGAGGGACGGGCGGCGGCGCGGGCAGCACGTCCAGGGCAAAGGCATCCTCCTGGGTCTCGCCGGTGTCGAAGCGGACCGTGGCCGAGAGGGTGTAGGTCCTGGGCGCAAGGTCCTCAGGCAGGACGAAGCGCAGGGGGATCCGCTGCTGTTCCCCGGTGGGCAGGGCTTCGACCCGGGCGTTTCCGGCGAGCGGCGCGGGCAGGTCCAGGGACCAGGCGCAGTGGCAGGCCACGGTCTCGCGGGAGTTGTTGATCAGGACGAGTTGTTTTTCGACGGTCTCCCCGGGGAGGAAGTTGTGGCTCTTGCCGGTGAAGTGTGCCGCTTCGCCGGCGATGTAGGCGAGGAGGGGGCCGTTGTTGCGGATGAGCGCCGTCGCGGTGGCGGTGGGGATCCAGTCGGCGGGCTCGAAGGCAAGGTCCATGCGCTCGTACTGCTGGTCGATGAAGTCGGGGCTGAAGCCGGGCCTCTGCAGGGCCTCCCAGTCGACGGGAAGCTCGCGGCGGCCGCGGTCGACGCCGTCCCGGAGCCGCCAGAAGCGGTGGTGTTCCCAGGGGGAATTGGCCGAGAGACCCCAGGTGCGGAAGGCGCGCCAGTTCGCGACCGTGTAGAGGCTCTGTACGGGCTCCATCTCCTCGATGCGGCGTTCGCCCACCTGGTACGGGTAATCCCAACGGTGCCAGAGCCTGCCGGCGCGAAATTGGGCCGCCTCCCAGCGGATGTTCTCCGCCTCGCGCTCGCTGCTGCGGAAGGCGGCAGCGCCGAGAAACTGGGCGTTCCACTCCGCCAGGCAGTAATCCCAGGGCACAACCGCGCTGCCGAAGGTGCGCTTGCCCTTGTACCAGCCGCGGTAGAGGGTCCAGTCCCAGCCGAAGGGGGCCCCGTACTCGCACAGAAAGACGGGCTTGACCCCCTCCGTCGCCCAGTGTTCGAACCAGTCGTCCAGTTCCTGCACCGGCGCCCAGTTCGGATAGAAGTTCACCGTGTGCATGGAGCCGAGGTTGCCCGAGGAATGGTGGTAGACCAGGCGGGAGGGATCCGCGCGGGTGATGAGGGCCTGGGCCCGCAGGGCGAGTTCGGCGTTGGTCCGGGACCAGTCGTCCCGGCGTTCCCCGAGGCCGTCGATGCGGTCCGGATTCATGTCCTCGCTGTACCCCGTGGCGTTGTGGCTCGTGGCGTAGGCGATGACGGAGGGATGGCTGCCCGCCACGCGGGCATAGTGCGCGGCGTGCTCGAGGTAGCCGTTGGTCCGGTCGGCATCGTGGGACTTCCAGTCGTAGGCCCCGAAGTGGGG
>JAFGRS010000287.1 GCA_016935045.1 Lentisphaeria bacterium
CTCGACGGCCGATCCCCCTCCGGGATGGTGCGCGGAGGGCCGCGCCCCGTACTGGGGAGAGGCCATGGTGCGCGGAGGGCCGCGCCCGGTACCGGGATCCCGGCTGAAGCCGGTACTACGAGCCTACTTGCCAGCGCGTTCCGGGGTTCGTCGTCTCGCCTTCAGCCACCGTCTGGGTGTTCCACTCTCCCCGCTCGCGGGAGCTTCGCTGCGGCTTCCGCGTGAACGCGGTACTCCGGCGGGGACGCTCCACGGGGCGTGGCGGCGATGGGGCATCGGCGGCAGGATCCGAGACGATGCGATGGGACTCCTCTGCTTTCTGCTACGTCATGCACCGCCCTGATCGGCAACACTGGACATGGCGGCTTCCGCGGATCATCTTGCATGCCGGTGCCACGGTGCCGCGGTATGGGCGGCGGTTCACTGGCCTGCCGGTGCGGAAATGGTTTCCGGCCCCGGTCGGGCGGTCCGCGGCAGAGGAGGTCCGTACGTGGGGACATTGCGTGTGGGAATTGTCGGTTGCGGGGGCATGGGGGGTGTGCATGCCCGTCGGCTCAAGGGCATGGAGGATGTGTCCGTCGCGGCTCTCTGCGACCTGACGGAGGCGATAGCCGGGGCTTTCCGGCAGCGCCATTTCGGGGATGAGGGGAGCGGCATTCCGGTGTATGCCGGTACGGCCGCCATGTATGCCGGCAGCGAGCTGGACGCCGTGGTGATCGCCACGCCTCACACGATCCACTTCCAGCAGGGCATGGAAGCCCTCGACCGGGGTTGCCACGTGCTCATGGAGAAACCCATGGTCACGCGGGCAGAGGACGCCTACGCCCTGGCGGCCAAGGTGCGCGAGGTCGGCAAGGTCTTCACCATCGGCTACAACACCCCCTGCACCCCGGCCTTCGATTTCCTGCGGCAGAAGATCCGCGGCGGCGCCTACGGACGGCTCGAACTGGTCACCGGTTACCTCTCCCAGAACTGGCTGAAGGGGACCATGGGCGCCTGGCGTCAGGACCCCGCCCAATCCGGCGGCGGTCAGGCCTACGACAGCGGCGCGCACCTGATGAACAGCCTGGTGTGGAGCGTGGAGAGCCGTCCGGCGGAGGTCTTTGCCTTCGTCGACAACCACGGCACGCGGGTGGACATCAACAGCGTCGTGTGCATCCGCTTCGAGAATGGCGTCATGGCCAGCCTCACCATCAGCGGCAACTGCCCGTCCGCGGTGGGGCCGCTGACCTTCCTCTTCGAGAATGGCCGTGTCGACATCGACGGCTGGGGGGGAAGCTGGATCGACGTCTTCGTCAAGGGCGAACCCGAAAACCCCGAGCTGCCCAAGGCCGACGGTACGCCCGACCGTAACTTCGTCGACACGGTGCTGGGGCGCTGCGAACCCAGGACCAGCCCCGTCAACGGCATCCACCATACCGAGATCATGGACGCCATCTACGAGTCCGCAACGGCCGGGCGCGCCGTGCGCCCGGGAAACCCGGGCTAGACGCAATACGGTTGATTCAGGGTGCCGGAGTTCGCCGCTCGGAGAGCGCCTCCCACATTCTGGCAGGGCAAGGTCAACAGTGTTGGGGGTAGCGAAGCTGCGCCTCAAACCGCCCCAGGACGCGCCGAGACGTACGTAGGGTACCTTTAGCAGGAGAAGCCCCGTGACCTGCGTCGCTTCGCTGCTGTGCGGCGGGCACCCGGGGCATGCCGTTGCTTCGGGACTACGGCACCGGGTGGGATGCCTGGAGACGAGGCTCGTAGTACCGGCTTCAGCCGGAATCCCAGTACGGGGCGCGGCCCTCCGCGCCCCATCCCGGAAGCGGATTGGCCGTCGAGGGCGCCGGTGGGGCGGCTTCGCGGAGGTTTTCATGGCAAGGCAACTGACGGTTCTGGCGTTGTGCACGGCCCTGACCGCGGCGGCGGAGGGCACGGTGCGCGTGGTGCGCGCTCGAGGGGGACCGCGGGTCCTGGCCGACGGCCAGGCGCTGCCGTTGCGTTGTTTCTTCGGGTCGCGGCGATCCGGACTCCTCGAGGTGGGTCCGGACTGGCGCGCGTTCTCCTACCCGGTGACCCCGGACCACGCGGTCGAGGGCACCGGAACGCTGCACTTCCGCTTCGAGTCCAAGGCGGCCACCTGGTGGTTGCGGGAACTGCGGATTCGCGACGCTGCCACGGGGGCCGACGTCTTCCCGGTCGGGTCGCTGGCCGCGGCGGAGACCTTCGCGGCAACCTGGAACACCTGGCCTCCCGGCGAGCGCAACACGGTGGGCACGGTCCGCGCCGGCGAGGGCCTGCTCGAGGTGGTCCTGCGTGCACCCCCGGACGGGGCCTGGCCGGATTTCCACCTGCACAGCGACATCGGCTTGCGTCTCGATGCCGGCAGGAGCTACGAGGTTTCCTTCGAGGCCAGGACCACGGCGCCCGGCCAACTGCGGAGTTCCGTGTACAGCGTGGAAGCGGGCACCTGGCACCCGGTGGGCGAGCCGCCGGGTCCGTTTCTGCGTCAGCTTGCCCTGGCCCGGGATGCGGGGGTGCGCTTCGTCTCGACCTCGATGCCTGCCTGCTGGACTCCCCCGGGGCAGCCGCGGAACTGGGGCCCCCTGGAGGCCGTCTTCCGGGAGATCCTGGCCGTCCACCCCGACGCTCTCGTCATTCCCCGGGTCAGTGGCAACGCGCCGGCCTGGTGGCTGCAGGAACACCCCGAGGACGTCATGCGCTTCGAGGACGGCAGCACCGGTACCATGGCAACGGTCTCCTCGCGCCGCTACCGCACCGAGGCGGCGGCCCATCTCGAAGCCCTCTGCCGGCATCTGCTCGATGCGTTCCCCGGGAGCTTCGCGGGCATCCATCCCTGCGGGCAGAACACAGGGGAGTGGTTCTACGCCGAGTCCTGGGGGCGTAAGGTCAGCGGCTACGAGCCCGCCACCCGGGATGCCTGGGGTGCCTGGCTCCGGAGCCACGGGATCGAGGGGATCCAGGGGACGGTGCCGGAAGCCGCCCGGCGTCACGCGGCGCCGGAGGGATTCCTGCGCCATCCGCCCCGGGAGCGCGACCTGGTCCTTTTCCAGCGTTTCTGGCAGGAGGAGATGGCGGACTTCGTGCTCGAGTTGGCGGCGGCGTGCCGGCGCGGGACCGAGGGCCGCAAACTGGTGGTGTTCTTCTACGGGTACGGCTTCGAGTTCCCGCCCTTGTTCAACGGGGCGCCCTACTCCGGGCACTACGCCCTGGAGCGGGTCCTGTCCTCGCCGGACATCGACGTGCTCTGCAGCCCGGTCAGTTACTTCGACCGTCAGTGGCTGGGCACGGGGGCATGCATGAGTGCGGCCGAGAGCGTGGCCCTGGCCGGAAAACTCTGGCTCAACGAGGACGACACGCGCACCCACCTGGCCCGGACAACCCAGTACGGCGGCGTAGCGGACCTCCGGCAGACCCTTGCCGTGCTGCGCCGCAACACGGCCCAGGCCGCCATCCGCGGTTTCGGGACCTGGTGGATGGACCTGCCGGGGGAGGGCTGGTTCGACGACCCGGCGATCTGGGAGGAACACAGCCGCCTCGTACCCCTCGATGCCGCATTGCTCGACCGTGAGACCCCCTTCGCGCCCGAGATCGCCCTGGTGCTCGACGAGACGAGCATGTGCTGCCTGTCCGGCGGCAGCGCGCCCATGGCCAGACCCCTGATCTACGAGGCCCGGGCGGCGGCGGGGCGCTGCGGGGCACCCTATGGCCAATACCTGCTCCCGGACGTGGCCGCCGGGCGCACGCGGGCGCGCCTGCAGGTGTTCCTTGCCGCCTGGGACGTGGATGCGGAGCAGCGCCAGGCCCTGTTGGCCGGTCGGCCCGCGGGAGTCACGCGTGTCTGGGCCTACGCCACCACCTGCGCTCTTCCCGAGGAGGCCGGTCCCGTCGGCGTCGATCCCGTCTGTGGATTCCTGCTGCGGCGGATCGCGCTGGACGACGCCCGCTCCCTGCCGACGGCAGCCGGAAAGGCCCTCGGCATGGCCGAACCGTGGGGACAGAACGGTCGCATCGAGCCCCTCCATGCCGTCACGCCGGACCCCGGCGACGAGGTCCTGGCGCAGTACGCGGACGGCTCCCCGTCCATGGTGCTGCGGCGCCGGCCCGACGGCGGCGCGGATGTGTTCGCGGGGACGCCCGCCTGGACCCCCGCGGTGTTCCGTGCCCTGGCCCGGGTGGCGGGGGTACATCTCTACACCGACACCGAAGCGGCGGTCTGGGCAACGGACGGCTGCCTCTCGGTCCACGCCCTCGGGGAAGGTCCCCTGGCCCTGGACATCGGTACGCCGGCGGCGGTGGTCGACGCGCTGGCGGGCGAGGCCCTGGGGACGGGGCCGAAGGTAGTCCTGATGTTGGGGCGGGGCGAAACCCGGGTCGTGCGCTGGCGGGCCGGCACAGACCGGCGGTGATGGAACCGACCGCTCCCGGCCGGGCTCGGTCCGGCGCCCCGGGGCAAGGGATGGGACCCCCCGGCCAGCGCCGCCGCGGCGGACCGGGCTGCCCGACACGGCGGCACCGATGGAGCGTGCCGTTGCCGTTGCGGGAGCGATGACAGAGCCGATGGAAACACGATCACAACGCCGCTCCCGGCGCGGTCCGGCGGAGGGCCTCGGCGATCTGCCGGAGGACCCTCGGCGGCGCCGGCTTCTGCGGCAGGCAGCGGTGTTCGGCTGCGCCTGCCCTATCCTACGACTCCTGGCGGCCCCGGCGCCATCCCGGGGGAAAGGCACGACCATGGCACAGGCTGGATTCCGGTACGCGCTCAACACCTCCACCATCCGTGGCTACGAACTGCCCATCGAGAGGCAGATCGAGGTGACGGCACAGGCAGGCTACGACGGCATCGAACCGTGGCTGCGGGACGTGGACGCGTTCCTGGCCCGGGGGGGCAGGCTGCCCGAGCTGCGCCGCCGCATCGAGGACGCGGGTCTCGGGGTCGCGGGTACCATCGCCTTCTGGAAGTGGGCGGATGCCGACCCGGCCGTGCGCGCGGCGGCCCTGGAGCAGGCGGCGCGGGAAATGGACACGATCGCCGCCACCGGCGGCACCTGCGCCGCGGCCCCGCCCCTCGGGAACGTCGCCAAGGTCAGTCTCGACGCCTTTGGCGAAGCCTACTCGGCACTCTGCGAGATCGGCGCGCGCGCCGGCGTGCTGCCGCTGCTCGAACTCTGGGGACATGCACCCCGACTCTCGACCCTGGCCGAAGTTCTCTACGTCGCCGCCGCCTCCCGCCGGCCCGAGGCCGGCATCCTGCTCGACATCTACCACCTCTACAAGGGCGGGAACCGCTTCGAATCCCTCCGCCTGCTCTCCGGCAGCGCCCTGCGGCTCTTCCACGTGAACGACTACCCCGATACCCCGCCCCGGGACCGCATCGGGGACAAACACCGCGTCTGGCCCGGAGACGGCGTCGCCCCCAGCGGCGACATCGCCCGGACCTTGCGCGAGATCGGGTACACGGGCTACCTTTCCCTCGAACTGTTCAACCCGGAGTATTGGAAGGGCGATGCCCTCGACACGGCACGCACGGGGCTGGCGAAGGCCCGGACCACCTTCGACGCGGTTCCCTGACCGGCCCTACGGCCCCCGACAGCCCCGGGGGGAGGCTCTCTCTGATGCAGCGCCCGGGGCCCCGCGGGCAGTGCGTTCTGCTGCAGCGCCCGCGTCCGCGCGGGCATGCCGGGCGTCCGGAGAGGCGCATTCCGGGATCATCTGCAAGGAGCACCGACAATGGCAGCGCGTGGACTCTGTGATTATGCGGCTCTGGAGGTGTGGTTCCTCACGGGCAGCCAGCACCTGTACGGCGAGGATGTCCTCCGTCAGGTGGCGGCGGATTCGCAGGGCATCGTCGAGGGGCTCAATGCTTCGGGGGCTCTGCCGATCCGCCTGGTCTTCCAGCCGGTTCTGACCACGCCGGAGGCCATCAGCCAGGCCCTCGGGGAAGCCGACCGCGCGGCCAACTGCATCGGCCTCGTCACCTGGATGCATACCTTCAGCCCGGCGAAGATGTGGATCGCCGGCCTGACACGCCTGCACAAGCCCTTCTGCCACCTGCATACCCAGTACAACCGGGACATCCCCTGGGATTCCATCGACATGGACTTCATGAATCTCAACCAGTCCGCCCACGGTGACCGCGAGTTCGGCTTCATCTGCTCGCGGCTGCGGCTGAACCGCAAGGTCGTGGTCGGCCACTGGCAGGAGAACGGCGTCCGGCAACGCCTCGGGGTCTGGATGCGCGCCGCCGCCGCCTGGCACGATGCCCAGGGCATGCGCGTGGCCCGCATCGGGGACAACATGCGGCAGGTGGCGGTGACCGAAGGTGACAAGGTGGAAGCCGAGCGGGTCCTGGGCTATACCGTGGACGGCTTCGGCATGGGGGACGTGGTGCGGTATGTCCACGCGGTGACGGAGGCGGAGATCGAAGCCCTCTGCCGGACTTACGACGAGACCTACGCTCTGGCGCCGGCCCTGCGCCCGGCGGGGAGCCGCCGGGACTCCCTGCGCGAGGCGGC
>JAFGRS010000288.1 GCA_016935045.1 Lentisphaeria bacterium
ACCATGGTGCGCGTGCCCACCGTCGACTGCCATTCGCACACCCTTCTGCGCGGCGAGTACCGCCGCCAGGCGCCGTTCAGCCTCTTCTCCCTCACCAGCTACTTCGAACGCGACCTCCAGGCCACCGCGGGAGGCCCCATCTATGCCGACACCCGGAACGACGCGGAACGCTGGGAGCGGCTGCGGCCCGTGCTGGAAAAGGCCCGGAACGTCTCCTACTGGCGCCACAACCTGCTCGTCTACCGGGAGTTGTTCGGTCTCCGGGAGGACGAGTTGGAGGACGGCAACTGGTCGGCGGTCAACGATGCGATCCGCGCCCGGACATCCGAGCCGGGGTGGTACGAGCACGTGACCCGGGAGGTCTGCGGCCTGCGGACGCAGATCCGCAACGTGCCCTGGTTCGAGTCGTGGGAGCCCGAGTTCTTCACGGCCGTATTGCGCATGGAGCCTGCCCTGCAACTCTACGAACCGGCCACGCGCCTGCGCCTCGAGGAGCATCTCGGCCGGTCCATCGGTACCCTGGCCGAGGCCAAGGATGCCCTCCATGCGCTGACCGCGGAGTACGCCCAACGCGGGGCCGTGGGCATCAAGCTGGCCCACGCCTACCGTCGAACCCTCCATTCCGAACCCGTACCGGAAACCCGGGCCGCACACCTGTTCGACCGGGCACTCCACGGCGCTGCCCTGCATGCCGCCGAGGCCAAAGCCATCGAAGACCATTTCGTCTTCACCCTCGCCGAACTGGCCCGGGAGATGGGACTGGTCTTCCAGATCCATACCGGGGTGCAGGGGAACTGGGGCAACGTCCCGGACTCGGATCCGCTGCTCCTCATCCCCCTGCTGGGCACCTTCCGGGACGTCCGCTTCGACCTCTTCCACGCCGGATATCCGTACTGCCGGGAACTGGGCATGCTGGGCAAGCACTTTCCCAACGTCTGGCTCAACATGGCGTGGATGTACCTCGTCAGCACCAGCGCCAGCCGGAACCTGCTCGGGGAATGGATCGACCTCGTGCCCGCATACCGATTGCTGGGATTCGGCTCGGATGTCCGCTTCCCGGAGATGATCTTCGGACATCTCGAAATGGCCCGGCAGTGCGTCGCGGATGTCATCGCCGACAAGGTGGAGCACGACTTCCTCAGCCGCGAAGAGGGCATCGCCCTGGCGCGGCGCATGTTCCACGACAACGCCGTGGAACTCTACGGCCTGGACCGGAAGGCATGCGCGGGCGCTCCCGCGAGCTGAGCGGGACGGTCTTGCGGTAGGTCCCGCGAGCCGAGCGGGACGGTCTTGGGGGATTGCGCCACTCGGCTCGTGGCGCCTACCCTGGAGCGGCAAGGCGAACAGGATGGGCAGCGGGGCTCTGCCCCATTGCCGCGCCGGCGTCTCCCGGGAGACTCAGATGGCCATCATCAGGAAGACCATGACGAACAGGGCCACGGTCTCGATGATTCCCAGCGCGATCATGTAGTTCGCGAACCCCTTGCCCGTCTCGGCCAGGGCATCGGCGGCGCCCGCGGCCGCGCGGCCCTGCATCCAGGCCGAGAAGCCCATGGCCATGCCCCCCGCAACACCCGCCATCAGCAGCGCGGGATAATTCGCTCCGGTGGCCTTCTCCGCGGCGCCCTTCAGGGCCCCCATCAGGATGAGGCCGTAGAAGGTCTGCGTCAGAGGCGCCCCGATGAACGCCAGCAGCAGGAACGGCGCCGCGCGGTTCTGGGCATAGCAGCGTTTCCAGGCGCCGATGGCGGCCATGGCCGCGGCACCCGTGCCCAGGGCCGACCCCATGGCGGCAAAGGACAGGGACGCCATCCCACCCGCATTTCCCATGGACTCCGCAATCGGTACGCTGGCAAACATGGTCTGATTCCTTATCTCGTGATGTCCCGGATCGCTGCGCCTGCTATTCTCTGTCCGCCCGGGTCGCGGCACCCATGGCCCCATGGTGTCGTCCGCTTGACGCGTTGTCTTTCGCCGGGGCGCAGACAAGGCCGCTCGCGAGGACGCTCGCGCTCCCCCGGGCGTCGGCTGTGTCCTGACGGGCGCTTGACATCCAGCAACGGACTCCCTGGACGACACACTAGGTGGCCGGGGCCGACTCGGCCGTCCCGCCCTGTTCCACCGCCAGCGGACGGTAGGGGACTCCCGTGAACTGGAGCCCGACATGCCCCGCGAACTCCAGCACGTTCAGACGGACACCGTGGACAACCACCGCCATCGCCCCCAGCACCATGTTGAACCCATGGCCCAGGATCAGGATCAGCGCCGCCAGGAATCCCCCCACCACCGGGGGCAGCCCGTCCATGCCGCCGGCCAGTTCGTTGAAGCTTTGTGCCACCTTGACGCTGGCCGCACCCGCGGCAAAGAGCCGGACGTAGGAGACGATGTCGACAAAGCTGTTCACCAGGTTGAGCGCCAGGACACCCACGCCGGCGCCCAGCATGCGGAGAGGGTTCCTTTGCGGAGCGCTGAACAGGAGCACCCCGAGGAACCCGGCCGCGTACAGCCAGGGCATCGCCGGATGCTTCGGTGCCCCCAGGACCATCACCCTGGCCAGGAGGTAGTTGCCCCACAGCATCGGGATCCAGGCCAGCTGGCCGAGGGCACGGTGACGCGGCCGCGCCACCGCCGCGTTCCAGGCATGGGCGATGGTCAGGTGCACGGCCCCGAGCAGGAAACACAGACGCTGCACGTTCAGGGGATCGGCCAGGTAGGATACGGACGGCACCGCGCGCAACGGATGAGAGTCCGGCAGGGCGATGGCAAAGTACGTGCCCGTCAACACCCCCCACACGATGGTGGCGACGGAAAGAAGCGCGAACAGGCGGAAGGGAGCTGCCGGCGCCGCGGGATACCGCCGCCGCGCGGCTACGGTCGCGACCAGGAAGATCGTCCCGTACCCGGCATCGCCGATCAACATGCCGCAGAACACGGAGAAGAAGATCAGGAAACAGGCGCTGATGTCAATCTCGCGATACCCCGGCAGGATCCCGAGCCCACGGAACACGAAGAGAATGGGACGCGCCCAGCGCGGGATCGAGAGCTTCGTCGGCACGTCCGCGTCGTCCGCGGACGGGTCTTCGAGCCGCAACGCCCAGCCCTCGCTTCCAGCCGCCTGCCGCAGCGCGGGCACGTCTCCCTCCGGGAGATAGCCGCTCAGGAAGGCCAGGGGACCCGCCTCACCCATGCCGCCGAGGGCACGGTGATAGGCGACCTCCTGTTCGAGTTCCTCGAGGCGGCGCCGAATGCCCGGCACGGCCGTCGCCAGAGCGCAGAGGGTCGCATGCAGCTCTTCCCGTTCGGCCCCGTGCTCCTCGATTTCGCGCTCGATGTCGGCCAGGTCCGGCGCGTCCGGCAGGGTTGCGGAGGGCACGTCCAGGGCGACGCCTTCCGGCGCCACGAGCACCACATGGCGGCGCCGTCCACGACGGCTGATCTCCCGGACGACCACACCCTCGGGCAGATCCAGCGGGACCTTCGCATCCACCACGCCCAGGACCACCTGCAGACCGGCGGCCCGCACCCGCTCCAGGTCCGCCCGGGTGAAATGCCCCCAGGGCAACAGGCCCCCCCGCGCCCGCACCAGACGCGCATCCTGTTCGTCCAGCGCCGACAGGCGAGCGGCCAGACGCAGAGTCTCCTCCACGGCTTCCGCCGCCTCGGGCGGGGCCTCCCCCTGCGTCCGCGGCTTGCACGCGGTCAGGATACCCAGCGCCTGATGCGCGTCGTCGATCCGGCGTTCGAGGCGGTCCAGGTCCGGCGAGACCGGTTCCGTGACCGGCGCCACGTGCACGGTGCCCAGCTCCCGCAGGCGGTCGACGGCCGCCGCGCGCTGCGCCGCCAGACAGACCACCGTCACGTGTTTCATCCGCTCGATCACTGCTCCGGCTCCACACCCTGAACCGCCGCCGCGCCCACTTCTCCCGGCGCCTGCTCCCGCGCCTGGCACTTCGCCTTGGCGATCTTCGCACGACCGACCGCGTTCGTCTGCTGATCCCCCAGGCTGATCTGGATGCGGCGGATATTCTCACGCGCTGCGGGGATCTTCACCTTCTCGAACAGGTTCACCCTCTGCGTGACCACCTGCAGTTCACGCTCCAGCAGCTCGAGTTGCTCCCGGGCCACCTCGAGCCGCAGGTCCATCTCCACCCGACGCCGGACGCTGTCCAGCGCGTCCTCGAACCAGGCCGGCGTGGCAAACAGGTCGTAGGTCGCCTCCGCAAAGACGATGTCCTCGACCACCGGCGTGTCAATGCCCGCTACGTTGCGCGTCCCCATCCCACACGTCTCGACCCGCGAAAACCGACCCAGAAGGGCCGTGTTCCCGTCGTCCAGCACCGCTACCCAGTCCGACAGCCCTTCGAGGAATGCGCGGCGTTCCTCGTCCATTCGCGCGACCACCTCACGCACCTGCCGTACCTCCAGTTGCAACTGCTGTTTCTTCAACTGCAGGGTAGGCAGGTAGCGAAGGAAGCGCTTCAGGCCGTCCCTTTGCGCCTTGAGTTCGTTCTTGGTGAGCTTGATCTTCGCCATGGCAACGGCCTGTTCAGGAGGCCTTCTTCGGCCAGAACTGCGCCACCAGGTTCGACTTCATGCCGACCTCGCCGGGCTCGAAACACTCGGCCAGGGTGCGCCAGCCCAGGTCCAGGGCTTCTTCGAGGGGGATGTTGACCCCAAGGTCCATCATCCGCTCCTCGAACAATCCCCCATAGCCCAGGAGCTTCTCGTCCCAGGCACTCATGCGGAACCCCATGGATTGCTTCTCGATGGATTCCCGGTACTCCGCGTAGAGCCGGATCATGGTGTCCATAACCGCCCGATGGTCCGCCCGGGTGTCGCTGTTCACCTGCTGCTTCAACCGGCTCAGCGAGCCAAAGGGCTCGATGCGGCCCCCCACCAGGTAGAACTGCCCCTCGGTGATGTAGCCCGTATTGTCCGGCACCGGGTGCGTGACGTCATCCCCCGGCATGGTCGTCGCCGCCAGAATCGTGATCGAGCCGGCCGTCTCGAAGTCCACCGCCTTCTCGTAGCGCGCCGCAAGCTGGCTGTAGAGGTCCCCCGGATACCCCCGGTTCGACGGAATCTGCTCCATCGTGATGGCAATCTCCTTCAGGGCATCGCAGAAATTCGTCATGTCCGACAGCAGCACCAGCACCCGCTCCCCAGCCACCGCGAAGTGCTCCGCAACCGCCAGACTCATGTCCGGCACCAGGAGGCACTCGACAATGGGATCGCTCGCGGTGTGGATGAAGAGAATCGACCGGGACAGGGCCCCGTGCTCTTCGAGGGTGTTGCGGAAGAAGAGGTAGTCGTCGTACTTCAGGCCCATGCCGCCCAGGACGATGAGATCGACCTCGGCCTGCATGGCGATGCGCGCCAGCAGCTCGTTGTAGGGTTCTCCGGCCACCGAGAAGATGGGCAGCTTCTGGCTCTCGACCAGGCTGTTGAAGACGTCGATCATGGGGATGCCCGTGCGGATCATGTTGCGGGGGATGATACGGTTCGCCGGGTTGACCGACGGGCCCCCGATGGCGATCAGGTTGTCCTTCAGCACCGGCCCGCGGTCCCGTGGCGTGCCGTTGCCGGTGAACACGCGCCCCCGCAGTTGGTCCGTCGCCGCCACCCGCATGGCATGACCCAGAAAACGCACCTCGCTGCGCGTCGAGATCCCCCGGCTGCCGGCAAACACCTGCAACGATACCCGGGAGCCGCTCAGGCGGATGACCTGAGCCAACGAGGCGCCCCGCGTGCCGTGCACCTCCGCCAGCTCCCCGTAGGCAATGCCATCCGCCTCCACGGTGATGACGTTGCCCTGGATCTGCCGAATCCTGTGGTAGAGTTTTCTCATCGACTCATGCCCCGTCTTCCAACCGCTCCCGGCCTCCGCCTTCGGCCGCGGCCGTGGCCGCGATCAACGCCTCGAGCTTGCGTTCCTGCTGCCGGAAATCCTCCGAGTCCCACACCGTGAAATTCCAGTCGATGAAGTGTTGCCGGAGCTGCAGGAAGAACGACCGCGCCGCATCCTTGTCCGCCAGTTCGAACCTCGTCCGCAACGCTTCGAGGACCTTCGCGAAGACGTATTCCTGCCGTTCCGACGTGGTGGATCCATCCGCCTCGTCCAACAGGTCCTGCTGCAGGTACACGCTGTCCAGGAACTCGCCCTTGAGGTGCTGCACGAAGTCTGTCAGGGGTGTGCCTTCCTCCCCGACAACCTTCATCATCTGCGCGATCTCGTTGCCCTGGCGCAACACCTGCCGTGCCTGCCGCAGCGGCCCCGGGTCCACCACGCCCGTGTACTTGCTCCAGCTCTCCAGCGGGTGAATGGCCGGATAGCGACGCGCATTGGCGCGGTCGCGGGACAACCCCAGAAAGGCGCCCACGACCTTCAACGTCGCCTGCGTCACCGGTTCCTCGAAATTGCCGCCCGCGGGACTGACCGCACCGCCGATGGTGATCGACCCCCGCGTGCCATCGTGCAACTCCACCCGTCCCGCCCTCTCGTAAAACCCGGCCACCAGGGATTCCAGGTAGGCCGGAAACGCCTCCTCGCCCGGGATTTCCTCCAACCGACCCGACATTTCACGCAGGGCCTGCGCCCAGCGGGAGGTCGAGTCCGCCAGGAGCAGGCAGTCCAGGCCCATCTGCCGGTAGTACTCCGCCATGGTCACGGAGGTGTAGATGGAGGCTTCCCGTGCGGCCACCGGCATCGAACTGGTGTTGCAGACGATGATGGTCCGGTCCATCAGCGTCCGCCCCGTGCGCGGATCCTCGAGGTGGGGGAATTCCCGCAGGATTTCCACCACCTCACCGGCACGCTCGCCACAGGCCGCCACGATCACCACGTCCACTTCGGCGTGGCGGCTCAGAGCGTGCTGCAGGACCGTCTTGCCCGCGCCAAAGGGTCCCGGAGTGCAGAACGTCCCGCCCTTCGCGATGGGGAAGAAGGTGTCGATGATCCGCAGCCGCGTCACCAGGGGTTCGGTCGGCAGGACCTTTTCCCTGTAGGCCGTGATGGGGATCTTCACCGGCCAGGTCTGTACCATGGTGATGGGGCGTTCCTCGGCGCCGTTCTCCGCGGTCGCGACCGTGTCGCGGATCGTCAACGGACCGGCCTCCGTCACCGTCTTCAGCGTCCACTCGCCCTGCCAGGAAAAGGGCACCATGATGCGGTGCTCGAAGATGCCCTCCGGGACCGTGCCGACCGCCTCCCCGGCACGCACCGTCGCACCCGGCTCGATGCCCGGGGTCCAGTCCCACTGGCGTTCCGTGTCGAGGGGATAGACGTAACGCCCGCGCTGCAGGAAGGTCCCGGCCTCCCTGGCCAACTGGGGGAGGGGGTTCTGCAGGCCGTCAAAGACCTGGGTCAGCAGCCCCGGTCCCAGCTCCACACTGAGCAGTTCCCCGGTGAACTCCACCGTGTCCCCGACGCGGATCCCGCCGGTGCTCTCGAAGACCTGCAGGTCCGCCTCGTCGCCACGAACACGGATCACTTCGCTCTTCAAGCGGCCATCATCGAGGACCACATACGCCACTTCGTTCTGCATGACACTGGTGTCAAACGCCACACTGACCATGTTGCCGTTGACGCCGACTACCGTGCCATGCTTGGTCTTGCCGCTCATACGTGTACCATCCCACTCACGTCAAGGTGTCGATCCGGTTGGGACCCGGCGCGTCCCCGCCGGCGCCGCCGCCTCCACGGTCAGACGATCGTGCCGCTCCCGGCCCTGCTCGACGGATGCGGTCGCCCAACGCCACGCCAGCAGCAACTTGAGCTTGTAGAGGATCAGGGCGGCTTCGTCAAAGGGATGCTGCACACCGAGATCGTCCAGCCGCTGCCAACGCAGACGGTCCAGCTCCAGGGCCCGGGTCCGGGGATTCGGGTCGCCGAAGATCTCCTCGACCCGGCGACGATCCGTGGGGAAGCTGTCCCCCTCGGGACGCATCTGGGCCGCGGCGTCGAAGCCCACCCGAGCGGCCCGCAGACGGACCAGTGTGTTGCGCAGCCATACCTCCCAGTCCTGCCAACGCTTCTCCACCTCGCAGCAGGGCAGCCGCACGGGGTCGAGGGAAAGTTCGAGCAGGACCGCGGCCAGGTGCGGGGGGAGCTGGCTCCGGCAGAGCCCTTCGAAATCATCGAGGCCAATCCGCGGCTTGTCCCCGAGGCTGAGCATCGGCAAGGCGCTGACCTGGTAGTAGTACTGCACTGCCATCCGTCAGAATCCCGCGGTCCGAACCACACCCGTCATGTGCCGTCACCGGTCACAATCCGGGCCAATCTCGGATTCAGAAACGCGGCCAACGCGTCGGCCAACGCCTCATCGCTGAAATCGTAGGTGATATCCGAGCCGCTGAACCCCAGACGGAACCCCCCCTTCAGCCCGGACACCGGCACAAACTCGACCCGCTCACGCAAGTCCGCCGCGACGGCCGACTCCAGGGCCCCACGCACAGACTCGAGGCGATCCTCCCCCAGAAGCACCTCGACACGGTCCTCACGACCCTCCTCCTCGACAAAGCGGCGCACCAAGTCCCCCAGAACCGCCGCAACGGCAGCCGTGTCGAAGGTCGATACCACCAGGCCGCGAGCAACTTCCCTCACCCGCGACTCGAGCTCCGCCCGCAACGAAAGCAACACGTCCCGCGACGCCTGCCGCAATGCCTCCTCACCCTTGCTGCGCAACAGGTCCGCCTCACGACGCGCCGACGCCACAATCCCCTCGGCCTCCGCCTCCGCCGCCGCCTTCGTCTCCCGCGCCCGAGCCGCGGCCGCGTCCAGGATCTCGCGCTGCTTCTCCTGCGCCTTCTTCAGGCCCTCTTCCCGGATACGATCCAGCAACGCTTGCAGTTCGTCAGCCATTGTGCCGCTGCCCCGCTCTCGTCCAGGTCTGCGGGGACGCTCTGCGCCCAGAGATGCCCCCGAGAACAACGCAGGAAGAAAAAAGAGAATCTCATACTATCCTCCGGATTCGGGCGATGTCAACCCCGGGCCGGGGTGAGGGCAGCGACGCGGAATCAACAAGGCGTTCTCCAACTTCGGCTCGATGGTTGCCTTTCTTCGCGGTTACCGGGCGACACCCAAGCGCC
>JAFGRS010000289.1 GCA_016935045.1 Lentisphaeria bacterium
CCGGCACTCCGGATAGGTCCATGGTCCATGGTCCATTGTCCATGGTCCTTGCACCGCAATGAGATGTGTAGCAGTCCCGAGACGTTGGTCCCGGAGCGCTCCCCGACGGGGCCGTGGTTGCCCCGGGCCGTGGGTTCGGTTATACTGCGGTTGCGGACCGAGATGGAGATGGCTTCTACGGGGGTCGAGCCATGCAACGCACGCGGTATGTCATCAACGGTGTGGAGTACACCCGGCTGGAGGACGTTCCCGAAAGCTACCGGGAGTTGTTTGCGGATCGGGACGGGGATGGGGTTCCCGATCGGCTGGCGAAGTTGGCGGAGGAGGGCCGTGGCTACCAGGTTGTGCGCGAAACCGTCTGGCAGGGACGCCCCGAGGACATACCGGCCGACATCCGCGGGCATCTCTTCGACGGCACTTCAAGCGAGGGCAAGCCGACGGTCCTGCGCCGGGAGATCCGTCGTCCGGCCTCTCCTTCGGCCCGTGCTGGTTTCGGGGTACATTCTCCCCTCGAAATCCGCGGCTGGGAACCGCTGCCGTCCGGGGCCGGCCGCTTGGAACTGCGTCCCGGCATGGAGGCGTACAGAGTCTGCTGGGGTATTGCCGGTGGGGTCCTCGTGGCCAGCCTCTGCCTGGTGCTGGCCGGGGGGTGGAGCCGGGAGCCGCTCTGGCTGGCCGTCCATGGCGGCCTCTGGCTGTTGGCGCTGTGGTGGCTGGTCTGTCCTCTCTGGATGAGGATCACGTTGTTGCGGGACGATGTGCACGACACGGTCTGGGTGCGGGGCATGCGGGCCCTGCTGCCGGTCCGGATGCATTTTCCGTTGCAGGGAACTTCCCTTTCGGCCCACGCCGCCTACCGCCAACACCGCAGAAGCCCGATGTCCAACGGTTGGCACTGGCGCATCCACGTGGCTGCCCCCGGATGCAAACCCCTTGCCGCCGAGATCGGCTTCGAGCCGGGACGGGAGTCGCCACGTCGCCTGCCGGAGCACCTCAGGAGCCTCTGCCGCGAATTCGCCACCATCTTCGCCGCGCCCGTCGACGTGCACGTCCCGCACGTGGGAGTGGAGGTGGTGGAACCCCTCCCCCGCTGACCCCGCCGGGACGTTCCTGTCCGGGAGCAAACGCCGCCGACCACCCCTGACCCCTGTCCACGCAGCGCGCAGCGTGGCCGCAAGGCGAACGCACCATGGGGGTTCCCGGAGGCCCGCTCAGGGAGCCTGCTTCGGTGCGATGCGCACTTCTACCCAGACGATGCGTTGGGAGGGGTCATTCCCGTCGATTTGCCGCACCGCGACGGTGTTCGTGCCTTCGCGGAGCGTGTCCAGAGGGCAGTCGAAGCGGATGGCGCGGCCCGGGGCGCCCCCGAATTCCGTCAAGGGATACACATCCGTGTGTTCCGTCAGGGCGTTGCCGTTCAGCACCGCGGCGAAGCGTGCCGTCTTCACGCCCTCGAGCTTTGCCAGTCCGGCGATCAATTCCACCTGGCCTGCCGTAGGCCGGGGACCGGTCACAAGGGTCCATTCCCCGCCGTTCGCGGCGTCCACCGGCAGGCGGATCTCGTTGGGGAAACCCGGTGGGACCGTGTCCCGGTAGCATACGGGGTGGCGGCGGGGAGAGGTCAGGACGACCTCCCGGCCGAGGCCCTCGTCGAGGAGTTTCCGGTAGCTGGCGGAAGAGACCGGACGGGTACCGGAGTCCATCCAGTTGAAGAGGTAGAGGCTCCGTGCGCCGCGATGGCGCGCCGACGCGGCGAAGCCGCGCAGCAGGGGCAGGTCATTGGCGACTGGCACGGCTGCCGGCCAGGGCCGGGAGTTGTGCTCGATGCCCGGCGCTACGACCACCCTCGTCGCCGCTTCGCCCAGGCGCTCGCGCCAAAGCTCCACGGGAATGTCGAAGTCCGACGAGGACCAGAAGGGACAGGGCACCAGCATGTCCACCCAGCCCTCCCGAGCCCAGGTCACCCCGTCCATCCCCAGGCCCGACGCCGCATCGGGGTGAGCCGGCACACGGCATCCCAGCCGGACCGGATGCCCGCGCCGCTGGGACCACGTTGCCGCCAGGGCGTGGGCCTCGCGGACGAACGCGGTCAGGATCTCCCCCTCCTCCCCCTCGCGCCCCGGCGTGAGATGGTAGCCGAAACGCATCCAGTCCAGCTCGATGCCGTCCGGATCGTAGCGCTCGAACAGCTCCCGCAGAAAGGCTATCTGGTGCTCACGCACCTCGGCATGGGCGTAGTTCAGGGCGCGGTTTTGCCAGGGTGAGGCGCTGCCGTTGGGCACTCGGCGGCACTCCGGGTGTTCGCGCCAAAACGTCGAGTGCATGAAGTTGTCGGGTTCGTCGACGCTGTGGATGTCGTTCATGCGCATGGAAAGCCAGGGCGAGATTCCCCTCTCCCGGCAGCGCCCGATCCACACCGCATAGGGGTCCAGTCCTCTCTCGTGCAGAAGCCTGGCATGGCTCGGCCAGCGTTGCGTCGGTTCCCTGCCGTTCACGGGGTCCCAGATGGCATCCCTGGTACCGCTGCGGAAACTGGCCCTCATGGCATTGGGGCAGAGGAACAGGTGGGTGACGGTGGTGCCCGCGTAGCCGTCGACGAAGGCGTGCAGCCCGGCCAACGTCATATCCTCCGGCCCACGGGAGCCGAAGAAGTGGCTGTTGTCCTCGTTGATCACGAACATCGGTTCCATGGCAGGCTCCTCCGCGGCTTGGGTCCAGCACGCCAGGGCGCAGGTCAGGAGA
>JAFGRS010000290.1 GCA_016935045.1 Lentisphaeria bacterium
CCATCCCCCTGGAGCGCGAGCGTACCGCGAGCCCCCTGGAGCGCGAGCGTACCGCGAGCCCCCTGGAGCGCGAGCGTACCGCGAGCCCCCTGGAGCGCGAGCGTACCGCGAGCATCCCTGCGTTGACTGAGGCATCACCGTTCCGGTGGGTTTCGGACTTGCGCCGCTCCGTGCGCGATGTTAAAATACAATGAATTCGGTATCGTTGCCCGGATTCGGTCTCGGCTTGCGCTGCTGGGTTCGGCAATAGAGCAGGCATCGCAGAGGAAGAAAGGGTGGAATCATGGCACGGAGACGGTCCTTCACGTTGATCGAGTTGCTGGTTGTGATTGCGATCATCGCCATTCTGGCGGCGATGCTGTTGCCGGCGCTGGCCCAGGCACGTGAAAAGGCCCGGCAGATTTCCTGTACGAGCAATCTCAAGCAGATCGGGCTGGGGGTGGCGATGTACGTGCAGGACAACAAGGAGTACTTTGCGCACGCCTGCAACAACCCGGCCACCCCACAGAACCTCTGCTTCGTCTTCATGTACCAGCCGTACATGACGGACTGGAAGATGTTCAGTTGCCCTTCGGCCGCCAGCCAGACCATCAACCCATCCACCTACGTGCGCGCGAGCGGGATTCTGCCGGGCCGCGACTACGGCGTCAACAACCGTATCGGGCACCTGAAGCTGGCGCTGATTCCGCGTGTCAGCGAGGTGGGGTATTTCTGCGATACGGGCGGTGGCAACTGGACCGGCTCCATCGGTTCGCACAGTTGGGGGTGGCGCTACCCGTACGGCCGTCACGGCGGCAACGGCATGTGCAACATGATGTACATCGACGGCCACGTCCATGCCTCCCGTGCGGTCCAACTGCAGACCACCAGTTCCCTCAACGTTTGGTATTGGTTCTAGCGGTGCTTCAGACGCGCCGCTACTACACAGTTGAGGCAAGTTCACGGGTTATGTCGGGACGATACATCAGACAGCCTTGAAGTGGGCGTTCTGGAGCCGTGCCATACGCGCCAGTCCCAGGTTCGTAGTCCCGCCTTGAGGCGGTCTCAGATTGAGCCTCGGGTTCCGGCTCCTATGAAAATCGGGCCCTGCCGGGGCTCGATTCTCCTGCCCGCCATGGTCGGGCGGCGGGCCGCCCGTCGGGGGCTGAAGCCGGTACCACGGGCCTCGTCTCCAGGCGTCGCAGTTGGCGGCGCCCGGCGGCTCAGAGGAACTCAATGGAGTAGTCGTCAATCTCGCAGTCGCGGATGCGACCGACGAAGTCGACCACCTTGGAGAGCATGGCATTGGCGTGGGGTTGTTCGTTGCTCACCGCCACCACCGCGATGCAGGCGCGGTTCCAGATGTCCTGATCGTCCACTTCGGCCACGGCGACATTGAAGGTCTGCCGCACCCGGTCGCGGATGCGGTTGACCGTCATGCGCTTCTCCTTGAGTGAGAAGGCGCCTTCGATGGCGATTTCCAGGGTCAGGACGCCAATGACCATGGGGGATTCTCCGGTTGCGCCGGTGTTGTGAGCAGACGTGCAAAGGCGTCTGAGCCCGGTCCACTCATGCACCGCGAAAGACGCGAAAGGACGCGAGGTCAACCATTTCCCGGCCATAGGTCGCAGTGATCGGCCCTGCGGCCCCCGGCAGCCTCCGACACACGAGTGCAGCGGGAGGCTTGAGGCCGCTGCCTGTTTGGAACGAGGAGATGCGCATGGTTCGTGTGTTTCGTGGTGAGCGATCCAGGCCCGAGGACGATCAGCACTCCTCGGTGAGGACTGCCCGGCAGGCCTCGACGAACGCCGTCATGTCCGCATCCGTTCCGATCGTGATGCGCAGGTAGTCCCGGACCCGGTCCCGGTCGAAGTGGCGCACCAGGAACCCGCGCCGGCGCAGGCAGGCGAAGACCTGCGCCGCCGGTCGGGGTGGCTTGGCCAGGATGAAGTTGGCCTGGGAGGGGAGCACATCGAACCCGAGTCCGACGAGTTCCCGGGACAGCCTGTCGCGGCTGGAGCGGATGCGTGCGGCGTTGGCGAGCATGGACTCGCGGTCCCCCAGTGCAGCCTCGCCGAGCACCTGGGTCAGCATATCGACGTTGTAGGAATCCTTCACCTTGACCATTTCCCGGATGAGGTGAGGCTGGGCAAAGGCGATCCCCAATCGCAGTCCCGCCAGTGAGTAGCTCTTGGACACGGTTCGGCTGACCACCACGTTGGGATACTGCCGAACGAAGTCCATACAGCTGTCCGCGGCGAAGTCCACGTAGGCCTCGTCGATCCAGACCACGCCCGGGAACTCGGTGCAGAGCCTGTGCATGGCATCCAGGGGAAAGGCGTTGCCCGTCGGTGCATTGGGGCGACAGACGAAGAACAGCCTCGCGCCGGCGGCGATCCCGGCCGCGTGGGCCGGCAGCCCGAAATCGCGATCGAGGTCGACCACCACGTGGCGTGCCCCCTGCAGGTCCACGAGCACCGGGTAGAGGGAGTAGCTCGGCGCCGTATACGCAGCCGGGGCGCCCTGGTCGACGAAGGTCCGCATGGCGATGGTCAGCAGGTCGTCGGAACCGTTGCCGCAGAGGGCCCACTCCGGGTCGAGGCCGAAGGGGGCGACCGCGACGCTGCGCAGAGCGGTGGAAAGGGGGTCCGAGTAGAGGCGCAGCCGGGCCGGATCGAAGGTCCGCAGGGCTTCGAAGACCCGTGGCGAGGGCGGGTACGGGTTCTCGTTCGTGTTGAGCTTGACGTAGGAGCGGTCCCGCGGCTGTTCGCCGGGGGTGTAGCCCTCCATCCGGGCGATGTTGTCTCTGGCCAGAAGCACGTTGGTCTCACCGTCCCGCGGGGTCCCCGGCGGCTGTCCGTTCTTCCATCCCTGGGTGGGGGCGCCGGGGAGGACAGGCACGCCAGCTCCCGAGGGGGTTCTCTGCTGGGGTGACACTATACCTCCGGCCGGCGCCGGCGCAACGGGCGAATTCCAGCAGGGCAGTGCCGCTTCCAGACCGGCACACGGGTATCCGGCCGCCACTGCCCTGGTGCCGGCATGCCCGAATCCCCGCCACCACGGAATGCCTCAAACCCGCGAGTGCCCGCGCGGCCACGGGCGTTCCATAGCCCCCTGGAGCGCGAGCGTACCGCGAGCATCCCTGCGTTGAGGCATTACGCTGCCCTTCGGCGACGTGTTGCATAGTGGCCTTCGTTGGAATACTGTGCGGCAAGACGTGACGATGACAGTGATCCCGGAGAGGACGACTGTCGGTTCCGAACGCAGTTGAGGGTCGGCAAGGGGCCAAGTCCATGATCGCGTTTTCGTGCAAAGACTGCGGACGCCCCATGGTCGCGCAGGACGCCCAGACGGGCGCCCAGGCAACCTGCCCGGCCTGTTCGCGGGCCGTGGTCATCCCGGAGGGCTCCGAGGCCGACATCCTCCTGCTGCGTGGCAGGGAAGGGAATTCGGAAGTCGTCCCGGTCCGCCGGGAGGAGGCGGTCCGACGCGTCGAGGCCGGCGAACTGAAGGGAAACCACCCCGTCTGGCACCAGGGGGAATGGGTCGGTCTCGACGACGTGCTGGCCCTCCTGGCAAAGGGCGAGACCTCCAGCGCCGCCGCCCGGCAGATCGACCAGGAACCCGAACTCCACGAGATCATCGGCCCCCTCGAACCCATCGACCTGACCGAGGCGCCCCCGGAACCCGACGACGCGCCTCCCCCCCCCGCGGACACCAAGCCGACGCGACGCGAACGCGGCGGAGGAAGCCTGAAACGCGTCATTCAGGTCCTGGTCATCCTGGCTGCCATTGCCGCCGTATCCTATCGCCTCAAGCTCTTCCAGAAGGTCAAAATGCCTTCGGCGCTGCCATCGCTGTCCCTTGGCGGCGGCGGGTTCACCGGAACCGACATCGGCAGTCCCAAGATCAAGGGCAGCAAGTCGGGCAACGCCTCCGCCATGACCCTGACCGCCGCGGGCAGTGACATCTGGGCCCAGGCGGACCAGTGCCACTTCGCCTACCAGCGTGCCTCCGGCGACATGACGCTGCGGGTGCGGGTCGACAGCCTGACGGAGACCCACGAATGGTCCAAGGCCGGCGTGATGATCCGGGAGGACCTGAACGGCAACGGGCGTCAGATCAGCATCGTGGTCACACCCAAGAACGGCGCCTCCCTGCAGATTCGGGACGTGCCCAATGGCGAATGCCGCAGTACCCACAGGGGCAAAGGCGTATTCAAGGCCCCCTATTGGCTCCAACTCGAAAGGGCCGGCAACCGGTTCAGGGGTTCGGTTTCCAAGGACGGCGCCAAGTGGGAACAGCTCGGGGAGTACACGGCCACCTTCAAACCCGAGGTCCTGGCCGGGTTCTGCCTCGCCAGCCACGACGCCGGCAAGACCGCGACCGCCAAATTCAGCTCCTTCAGCCTGACCCAGAGCCAGCAGAAGGCCGGACCACAGCCCGGACCGAAGCCCGGACCGAAGCAGACCAAGCCCCCCGCCCCCAGGAAGAAGTAGCCGGCCGCTGCAGTGGCCCGCAGGTTCCCTGAACGAGACGGCGCACCAGGGCCCTCCGCCCACGGAACGGAAGCCCCTTCCCCGGCGCCCGGGCGGGACCCGGTTGCGCGCCGTCGAACGAGTCCCCCCCATCCCTTCCCGGACAGCGCCGGCCAGCCGTCGGCGGCGGGGGCGTCCGCCTCCCGTGGCACGTTCCGCGCCTCAGGGGGATGCCGCTGACAGAGCCGGATGCAGGGAAGGTATATCCCTTCGCCCGCGAACCCAGACGTAGTTGAGGGCCAACAGCAGGCCGAAGAACCCCGCCTGGAACAGCGCCGCCGCCATCTGCAGGGGAGGATCGGTCGGCGCGAGCCGCCAGAAGACCTGGATCATCCCAAGGGCAATGCCCCAGGAGAGAGTCATCGGCAGCGCGAGGACCAGGGAACGGCAGCGCCGGAACTGGACAAGGTCCCCCGCGATCCAGAACGGCGACACCAGCAGCGGCCCCAACCACGGATTCTGCAGCAGACCCAGTGCCGGAAACAACCGCCCCGCGTTCAGGCACAGGCTCGTCAACACACTGCTCAACGGCGACAAAATGAACATCAGCCGCAATACGCTCCCAAAGGCCGCCGGATGATGCCCCGGAACCGCGTCTGCGCCGCACAGAATCCCGGGCCGCGCCAGCAGCTTCGAAAACACCCCCAGGGCCCCCAGCTGGATGACCAGAGGAACACCGTACTCCGCCACCTGGATCGCCTCGAATGACCGGTCCAGACCAGCCTGGACCAACTCCAGAACCGCCAAGACCGCGGCCATGCACCAGAGGATGAAGGCCGCCGACAGACTGAACCTGGCCACGGGCTTGCGCTGCTCCGTCAACATCCGCCTGCGGCGCGACGGGAACGACCCTGCTTCCCGTCGAATCTGCTTCGGCACCAGATTCTTCGGCATCTTGAGAAGGCGGTTCCAGCACGCCATCGCCTGGGAAACGTCCCGGTATCTCTCCGCATCCAGGGCCGCCTGGTAGCGTCTCTGCACCTCCTGCTTCACCTGACCCGCAATGTGGGACTCCTGCGCCACCAGGTGGCTCCCTTCGCAGCTCTGCAGGGCCGCCAACAGGTCCGCGACCGCTTCCCACTGCTCCTGCTCCACCCAGGTGTTCACCCCTTGGCGTACCAGTCCCTCCAGTCTGTCCGTCAGGTCGGCGATCTCCTGGTCCAGACGCTGGTCCGTCTCGTTCGGGGGGACCACATGGATCCGGCTGGAGAGGCGCAGGGCGCTGAGCTGCCACCAGGACTGCACCACGTCCCCATAGTCCGTCTCCACCGCGTCCAGCACGGCCCGGGCCTCCCGCATGGCCTCATTGCGCCGGGTGAGGCACGCGTCGCACTCGGAGGCCAGTTGCTCGAGGCGGTTCCCCAGGTTGCCGCCGCGCCACTGGGGAATGTCGGCCAGAATGCGCCGGCAGGTGGCGAAACTCTTGGACTTCAGCGCCGCGCCGGCCTGATAGACGGTCTGGGCAAGCTCACTGTCGAGTTGATCCACGTACGTCTTCAGCCACTGGTACGCCTCGGCCCCGAACAACTCGTACAACTGACCGGCGCCCTTTTCGAGGCGTTCCACCGACAACTCCCCCCGGGCACTCTGCACCTCCGCCTCGTATACCTGACGCAGGTGCGACAGGATGTCCTGAAAACGGGCCCTATCCAGCTCCGGGATCACTGCCTGGTCCAGCCTGCGGAAGGACACGGTCAGCGAACAGGCTTTCTCGTAGTCCCCCCCCTTGATCGCTTCGTCAATGCTCTGCAACAGATGTTCGGCCTGACGCACAATCCCCTGACGCTGCTCCAGCAGATTGCCGCCGCAATGCGTGCAGAACGAGGAATTCAGAGGAATATCTTCCCCGCACATCGGACAGGGCCGCCAACCGTAGGCCCCGCAGTCCAGGCAGTAGCGGGAATTCTCCGAGTTGAGACGGTGGCACGATGGGCATTGCCAGCGCGAGGGCGCCCCGCGAACGGCGCCGTCGACCTCCCCTGCGCGTTGATAGGGGGTGGTGCGCAGAAGCACCTCGACCTGCAGGGCCCGGATGAACTCGCTCCCGGTCTGGTAGCGTTCCTGGGGGTCCTTGCGCAGCAGCCTGGCAACGATGTCGCTGACGGCGGGGGGGAGTTCGGGAACGTGCTCCCTGGGATCGGGGGGCATCTCGTAGAGGTGTCGCCCCGCCACCTCGGCCGCATCCTTGCCCTGGAAGGGGGGGCGCCCGGTGATCATCTCGTAAAAGGTCGCTCCCAGACTGTAGAGGTCGCTGCGGTGGTCCAGGGGCTGCCCCAGGATGATCTCGGGGCAGACGTAATAGGGGCTGCCCGCGATCATCTCGGGCTGGTGTTCGGCGGCGGCGTGGTGGAGGGCCCGTTCCGCCAGGCCCAGGTCCGCGATCTTCACGCCCCCCTCATCGGGCAGGAGGATGTTCTCCGGCTTGATGTCGCAGTGGACGATATGCCGGCGTTCCCAGGCTGCTTCGAGACCCGCCGCAACCTGGATGGCGACATCCGCGGCCTGACCCAGGGGCAAACGGCCGTGCCGCTGGATCAGGTCCAGAACCGAACGGCCCTTGACGTATTCCATGGCCAGGTAGTTCAGACCGTCCTCTTCCCCGACCCCGTACACACCGATGAGGTTGGGGTGGTTCATGGAAGCCGCCAGACGGGCTTCCTTCAGAAACCGCTCCAGCTGGCTTTGGGAACCCGACAACCCCGGGTGAAGGACTTTCAGCGCCACCAGGCGCTCCAGGCTCAGCTGCTCGGCAAGGTAAACCGTCCCCATGCCCCCGGAACCGATCATCTGCCGGATCAGATAATCCCCCAAGACCGCACCGGGAGAACAGCGCTGCTCGGGCACACTGCAAAGCCTGCCGCACTCCGGACAGGACTCCTGCTTGCCGCAGGATGCATCCGGGCAGGTCACGACGCTCGAACAATGCCTACAGGCGAATCTCACGGAGCCTCCTGCCACGACGCGCAGAGCCGCCGCTCACGCCCTCCATGCCTTCGCCGCCGCGCAACCGGGGCCACAGGCCGACACCGCCGGCCCGCAACCCGCAGACCGGCCGGAATACCCTCGCCTGCGCTGCCGCAAATGCCTCCAACCGGCCATGGCGTAGAGCGGAGCAGGACGCGTGCCAGACAACCGGCGCAAACGACCGTACCCTCATCGGCCGCTCCGCCGTTCACGGCTATCCGAGGGGGCCATTCTCAAGGCTGCGAGAAGCGGCCCGGTTGCGTTCTCGGATTCGCAATGCAGAGTATACACACGATGTGCGCCACTCCCAAGAGGCATGGGAAGGCTGCCGCACGGCAGCCGCGGCGGTTGGGGAAGGATGCGGTATGCTGTCGCGGGACGCTGTGACGGCCATCCTCGAAGCAGGGATTCGGGCCGCGTCCTGGCCCGGCGGGGTGTTCCTGGTTGTCGATGCTTCCGGCTGCCTGCTGGAGTTGCCCTTCGGGCATCCCACCTATGCGGGGGAACGGCGCGTGCGCCGCTCCGACGTGTTCGATCTGGCCTCCCTGACCAAGGTCGTGGCGACCACGAGCCTGGCCATGCGGCTGCACGATGCGGGTCTCCTCGACCTCGACCAACCTCTCGCGGAGATCCTGCCGGAATTCGCCACGGCCGTGCCGGACCAACGCCGGGAACGCCACAGGGTGACCTTCCGGCACCTCCTGGCCCACGCCTCCGGCTTGCCGGCCTATGCCCCGCTGCATCGCGAAGACTGCCCGCCCGCGACACGGCGCGCACACGTCCTGGCGCTGCCCCTGCAGGACCCCCCGGCAAGGCGCGCGGTCTACTCCGACATCGGCATGATCCTCACCGGGTTCGCCCTGGAACGCATCGCCGGGGAGAATCTCCACAGGTTGTCGCGGGATTGGGTCTTCCGTCCCCTGCGCATGCCCTGGACCCGGTATCGCCCACCCCCCTCCTGGCTGCCGCGGATCCTGCCGACGGAGTGCAGCCGTCCCGATGGCCGGGCGTGGCAGGGAGTCGTGCATGACGAGAATGCCCGCTGGCTGGGGGGAGTGGCCGGTCACGCCGGCCTCTTTGCCTGTGCCCGGGACCTCGGCCGTTTCGCCCGCATGCTCCTCGGCGGGGGTGAGTTGGGGGGATCGCGGTTCGTGACGCCCGATGTCCTGCGCGCGTTCACGCGTCCGGCGCAGATCGTCCCGGACAGCTCCCGCTGTCTGGGTTGGGACAGCCCCTCGGAGGGATGCTCGGGTGGCAGACACCTGGGCAGTCGCAGCTTCGGACACACCGGTTTCACGGGGACCTCCCTCTGGATCGACCCCGATGCCGGCGTGGCGGCCATCCTGCTGACCAATGCCGTGCATCCGCACCGTGAACAGCGTACCCGGAACGGCTTCTTCGACCGCCGACGCCAACTCCACGATGCCCTCTTCGGACAGCTCCGCGCCACGGCGGACACCGGCAGGGCGCCGGAGGACCCCGCGCCCCGGCCCTGACGGCCAGACCTCACCATCGTGGATCGTGGGACGCCCGTAGGAGAGGCGCTGGAGCCCGCCGCCTGCCTGTGCGTCGCATCTGCCTGCGTCGCGGACGCGACAGGCAG
>JAFGRS010000291.1 GCA_016935045.1 Lentisphaeria bacterium
CGGTGTCCTGCGTACCGGTTCCGAAGGCCAGGAAGGCGTTTTCGTAGAAGGCGGGGCGTCCGTAGCCGGGGGCCGGCCGCACGGTTGCCTGGAGAACGATTCGTTGACGCAGGGGTGCATCGAGCCGGCGCAGGGCGAAGGCGACCTGGCCCTTCTCGGAGGCGAGTCGGTAGCCCAGGTCGGAGTTGGTGATGGCGGCCGCGTTGACGTGAGCGAAGTCGGCGGCCCTGTCGGGACCCGGGGGTGGAAAGGGCGCCTCCGACGGCAGGGTCTCGGCGGCCGGAGGCGGGGCCGGTGCGGGGGAGACCGACGCCTCGATGACCGGGTCGGGATCGGCCGGGGGTTCCGAGGGACCGGGCCCCACACAGACCACCGTTCCGTCGCGCAGGGCCAGGAAGAGCCGGCCCCTGGCCGCCGCCAGCCCGTCGAACACCGGCGCCGCGGCAAGGGGCATCTCGCCGACGTGACTGCCATCCACGGCCCGGACCACCCGCAGCAGGGCGCCCTTCGCGCCGCTGAAGCCGGCCACCGCCTCCCCGGGATTGCGCCAGGCCAGAATGTCCGCGTCCTTCTCCCCCGCGTCCGGGACGCCGGCCACGGCCACGCGCCCCGTTCCCGCGACGAGGGCCCGGACCCGGAGGGGTGACGTGTCGCTCCAGGCGGGGGTGGCGCGCGCCGCCGCCGGTTTCCCTTTCCGATCCAGGCGGGTCGGGACTCCCGCCCGGTTCATGGCGAAGAGGTGGTAGGCATCGGCGCGATGTCCCACGGGGCCTCCCAGCACCTTCTGTCGGCCGTAGCCGTAGACGCGTTCGTCACGGAACGCCAGGATCCGCCCCGAGGGATAGACATTGGCCGCGTCTGCCCACCCCCCCCAACCCGCCGCCACGTCCGTGCCGAGGACCCAGTAGGAACGCACGAACCACTCCTCCCCCACGAACCCCGTGATGGAATAGAGCCGTGGGGACACGGTTTCCACACGCCGACAGGCCGCGTCGAAGGTGAAGTACTTAAGGAAGACGCGTTCGCCGTCGCCGGAGAGGATATCGGACATGGTGCCCTCCATGTTGAAGCGTGCCTCGGGCACGAGTTGCGCCCCGGTATCGGGGTCGAGGTGGTAGAGCACGGTTCGGGCGCGTTCGTTGCCGGTTTCCGGATCGAGGCCATAGAGGACGAGGCCGCCGTCGAGGTACGAGGACCGTCCCGCCGTGGCATAGAGTGTCCCGTCCTGGATGAGCACGGCTCCGTGGACTGGCCAGACGGATTCCAGTTGCTCCCGGATGCCGATGAAACACTCCTCGGGAGCGGCCCGGAAGCGCCACGCGAGGGCGCCGTCCCGGCTGTCGACGCAGGTGATCCAGCCGTCGGCACTCCCGAAGTACACCCGCCCCCGGTGGATGGTCGGAGTGCTGTCGATGCGCGCCCCGGCGGTCACCCGCCACAGAGCCCTGCCGGTGTCCGCGTCGAGGGCCCACAGGGTGTGGCTGTCCGTCGAGGCCACGAAGACCTTCCCGTCGGCGACGGCGGGTTGGGTCAGGGACTCGCCCACGGCAGTGGACCAGAGGGTCACGGGATGGCCCGGCAGGGGCGTGGGGACCGTGCCGCTGCGGCGGCAGTCGTGCCGGTACATGGGCCACTCGTCGGCGCCGGGGCTGGTTGCCTCGGGGATCCTGTCGAACGCCGGGCCGCGGACGAGGGCGGGGGTCTCCGGGAAGGGCAGCCGTCCCGTGGGACGACGCCGCGGCGCCAGGGCGGCAAAGCCCGGCATCTTGACGGTAAGGAAGCAGGCGCAGGCGTCGGGCGGCGCATAGAGCAGGCCATTGGCGGGAAGGATGCCGTACTGGCAGGTCCCGCGCACCCAACTGTTGTTGCTCAGCCAGCCCTCCTGGAGGCTGAGCACCTCGATGCCCGACTTGCCGGTGAGGATGAAGCGGCTGGTGGCCTTGTTGCGGTAGCAGCGGTGGTGCGCCATTCCCACGGCCGGGGCCTTGGTGTTGAGGCGTCGGACGATCTCTCCGCTGCGCAGGTCGAGGCCGCGGAAATCCGGACCGACCCACGCGACCCCGTCCACGACGAAGAGGTCCACGGGCGAGTTGTAGCCCTCGGCGCAGGGCGCGGACCACAGTTCCCGACCGTCCTTCGCGTCGTAGGCCCGCAGGGTGCTGGGACCCTTGCGCGCGAAGCCCGGCTCGCTCCAGCCGTGGACCGCCCACTCGACCGTACCGTCCGACGGTCGGTTCTGTTCGGACTCGCCGACCTCACGGTCGGCACAGAGTACCACGTCCCTCGTCGCCACCAGGGTCGGGGCCGAAAAGGACATGCGGCGCTGGGTGCACGGCCGCGGCGCGCACCAGAGCTCGTTCCCGTTTGCCGCTTCGAGGCAGACGATCCCCCGCGTACTGCGGTAGTAGACCCGGTCCCCCAGCACCGCCAGAGTCAGGGGCAGCACGTCCTCGCCACGGACCTCCCGGACCCAGTGCCGGGAACCGCTGCCGGCGTCCAGCGCCAGAAGGCGCCGGAAGTCGGTCGCCTCCGGCTCCCCGCGCAGAAACAGACCACCACCCCGACGCCGGGCCTCGGAGGTGCCCGCGACAAGGTAGAGAGTCCCATCCGCGACCACGATTTCCTCCGTGTGTTCCGTGCCCGCGTAGGTCCACACGGTCTCCCCGGAGGCCGGGTCCAGGGCAGACACCGGCGCCGCCAGCCCCAGGGTCGCGTAGAGCCTGCTGCCGTCGGCCGCAAGGCGCCTGGGCAGGTGGACCGGACCGGAGCGGAAGTGCCGAAGGTGATCGGTCCAGAGGGGGATGGGACGCTTCCAGAGGAGAAACCCGTTGAACGCGTCCCGGGCCACCAGGGTCCACTGGGCCGGGAAGCGGATGCTGGCCAGGGGAGCTTCGTCGAGGATCGCGAACAGGCGTCCCTGGGCGATCACGGCCGCACTCAGGCTGGCCAGTTCCTCGTGGCTTCGGCCCCAGCGGGGTTCCGCCATCCACTGCAGGGAGCGGGGGATGTCCACGAGGGTGTCGGCGGC
>JAFGRS010000292.1 GCA_016935045.1 Lentisphaeria bacterium
AACGGCCGCACGGACTCCGAGGTCTTCCCGCTCAAGAGACCCGCGACATAATGGGTCTTGACGAGCGGATAGATCCTCCATTCTGAACCGGCAGCATGACAGTAGGCAAACGATGCTGCAAGGGACAGCCGCGACCTCGCCAGGCAAAGGGCTCGTGAGACGCTCGACCACCGGCAGCAGGAGCGCCATGAGCATCACGAGGATGGAGATGACGACGAGCAGCTCGATGAATGTGAACGCCCCCTTGCCATGTCGCCGAGCGCAAACGCGAGATGCCTTTGTGCCTCTGATGTTCTTTCTCCCTGTCGGCACGGGTGTATTGTACCTCGCGAACCGGGCCGGAACAACGGCAAAAGGCCCTGTTCCACCCCTTCGGGTGCGGTTCGTTTGGAGTTCCACCTTCAGGCGGGTGGAGAAGTCCTCCGGCGCAGCCGGCTCCTCTCCCAGTAACCCAAGGACGCAAAGGCGGGTCGGACGGTTTGAAGCCGCCTGAAGGCGGAACTCCGAACGGGAAGACCACCCGAACTCCGGTGATACAGCCCGCAATTGCGGTCATGCACCCCCGCGGTGGCCGCACCGTCCCGGAAGGCACGCCCGAAGCGGTGGTGCACAGGAGATTCTCCGCTTTGCGCCGGCAGCATGGGTGAGGTGCTGTGCACCCCGCTTGGGCAAGCGATGGCTCTCTTTCTTTTCATGCTGCTGGCCCAACGCGGCACGTCTCGGGGTTTCAGGGGCACAGCGGTCGTTGTTTTGCACGTCTTCTCGTGGGGTTCGTTCGCTCTTGGCATAATCGCTTACATATGGAGGTTGCGTTTACCGCATAACAGGCTTCCAGCGGGAACCGGAACGAAGACCGATCTGCGCGAGTTCCCCAATCCTGCTGGAAGCCCAACAAGCGAAAAACGCACCCTGCGACCTGCAAACCGGCCCGGTGCGTACGAGCCGCGGGGGTCTATTGAGATCGCCATCACCATCCAGGTCCACCGTCCCAGATGTGTAGAACAACCAGGGCAACGCCACCAAGGGGGGGGCAGAATCGTCGCACGGAATTCTCGCCCGGGGGTGTAACCTCCCGCATGGCTCCTTTCACTATCCCGTCAGAAAGGCCCTGGCAGAAGCAGGGTGAAACGGACAACGGCATATTGAAAGGAGCCGGATATGAACGCGAAATGGACATCTCTGATCGTTGCGGGCACCGTCTTATTGGTTCTGAGCAGCCAGGCCATGGCGCAGCCGTGGGGCGGCGGCCGGGGCTATGGGCAGGGGTTCGGTCGTGGACAGGGAATGGGCGGAATGGGCCAGGGACCGGGACCCCTATGGCAGCAGAGACAGCCGTACGGTCCACAGGATCAGGCCGGAACGTGGTGCCCCTATGGGTTCGCACCGCGTGGACGCGGTGCATGGAATACGCCGGGGCAAGGACGGCTCGGGTTCGGCCGCGGCGGGCGAGGTCCTGCATTCCAGAGCGGTCCCGCTGGACCCGCGGGTCCCCGCCTTCGGCAGGGTCGAGGCCGATGGGGCCAGATGGCGCCGCGAGGACAGGGTCCCGCCGGGCAGCCGTTCGCCGATGGTTGGGGCACCGGTCGGGGTATGCGTCCGCGCCAGGGTCTGAACCGACCTGATCCGCAGACGCAGCAGTCTCCGACCGATGTGTGGAGTGGCCGTCCGCGCCAGGGGTGGAATCGCAACCTGCCCCAGGGCCCCAGAGGGCAGGGTCCCGCCGGGCAGCCGTTCACGGATGGTCCCGGCGCCGGTCGTGGTATGGGTCCTCGCCAGGGTCTGAATCGGCCCGACGCTCAGGCACAGGAGCCTTCCACGGACAGGCAGGATGCCAGCCCCGCGCAGCCGCAGCTTCGCCGCGTGCCTCCGATCGAGCAGATGTTCGACCAGGCCGATGCCGACGGGGATGGCATGCTGACCCGCGAGGAAATCCGGGCCTTCCACGAGAACATGGGATCCGGCGCCGGCCGGCGTCGCCAGGGATTGTAAGATCGATCGTCAAGGGTCGGCCCCGCCCGGGTTCACCGCAACCGGCGGGGCCGGCGCCTTGCGCCGATGGAACGATTCGACCGGGATTCCTCTTGCTCCGGGCTTCGCGTCCGGTTTACTCTCCGTGATATGATTGACGCCAGTCTCCCAACGCTGGGCCATGCCGGGATCGAGGCGGCCATCATTCAGATGGTGCGGGCCTTGGTGCACGCGGTCCTGAATGAGCATCCCGGCACGCCGGCGGATTCGGGATCGGGCCAGATCGACGACGTGCGACGGGCCGGGAAGGGGGACGGGGATGCCTATCGCCGGCTCGTCGAGCGCCACCAGGACCACGTCGGGCGGATCCTCTGGCGGTTCAGTCGCGACCGCAGGGTCCATGAGGAGCTGGTGCAGGATGTGTTCGTGGAGGCGTATCTGAGCCTGAGCCACTATCGCGGCACGGCGCCGTTCGAGCACTGGCTGGCCCGGATCGCCACGCGGGTCGGATATCGATACTGGAAGGAGAAGGCCCGCCGCCGGCGAACGGAGCCCTTCGACCTCCAGGAGTGGGACCGGGCCTCCGAGGGCGACAGCCTCGTGGATTCGCTCGAACCGGACCAGGCGGCCGAACTGCTGCACCGGGTCTTCGAGCAACTGGCGCCGCGCGACCGGCTGGTCCTGACGTTGCGATACCTGGAGCAATGCGACGTGGTCGAGACCGCCCGGCGGACCGGATGGACCAAGACCATGGTGAAAGTGCAGACGATGCGTGCCCGCAACCGGCTTCGGAAACTCCTGGAGCGCAGCGGGATGGAGTCGATCGAATGAACTGGGAACGGAAAATCGAGCAGTTGGCGGCGCGGGCCCGCGACGAGCACCCGCCGCGTGTGGACGTGGCGTGCAGCGTGCTGGGCCTCCTCACGGCCGGTCCGGTCCAGCCGTTGACCGTGACGGAGCGGCTGTGGATGTGGCTGGCCGCGGCGGCCTCCGCGGTCGCCGTGCCTGCCGCGACCGCGGCATTCGTGCTCTACCACAGGTCCGCCCAGCCGCTGGGCGAGATTGCCGAGGCGATTTCATGGGCGATCCAGTGAGCCAGTCCGAGAATCGTGACAGCCCGACGGTCTTGCTGCGCCGGCTCCATCGGTGGCGCATGGCCTCCTTCGGGCTGATCATCCTGGTCGCCGGCCTGACGATCGGCGCGGCCGCGACCTTCCTGGTGCTGCACCGGAAGGGTCCCGAACCGGTCGTGCCGCCCGAGCGGGCCCATGCGATCATGTTGGAGCGGATCGTGCCGCGACTGCGTCTGGCCCCGCAACAGGCGGAGCAGGTCCGCCCGATTCTGCGAAAGCACATGGACCGGCTCGAAGAGATCCGCGAGCAGGGCCGCCAGCAGATTGTCAAGGAACTGCAGGCGATGGATACGGAGATGTCCAGCGTGCTCCGCGCGGACCAGCAGCAGCTCTGGCGGAACCTCCTGCGCGAGTTGCCGGGTCCGTTCCCTCGCGGGCCGGGCGGTCGGTACGGCCCCGGACCCAGGAGCCCCTTCGGTCCCCGCGGCGGCGGCCAGGGCCGCCTTCGCAGAGGCGCCGAGGGTTCCTCCCCGTCGCTCGAGCCCAACGCGCCGCAACACAACTGAGACTGTGTCGCGACGTCGCGCGTGACGCTGCCGCCCCCGGCATGGACCCGGTTTCCTCGCGACACCAGCCCCCGGACGGCTCACCGACTCGCCACGCGACGGACGGGTTTCAATCGACGGTCTGATGCCAGCTATTCGGGGAGATCTGCATGCCGCTGACGAAGGTGTACCCGTCCGGCGGACATGCGTAGAGGGCGGGATTGTGGACGATCGTGGTGACGCCGCTGAGGGTGACGGCGCCGTTGCACAGGACTGCGCCGACGATGCGGGAGGTGCTTTGCAGGTTGAGAGTCCCCTGGACGTGGACGAGTCCGCGGATTTCGTTGGGGTATACGTCCAGGGCATCGTCGTCATACGTCCCCTCGTAGGGAGCCCCCGCAGGATTGTAGTTCTTGGCATTCGCGACTTCCGAGAGCGGCGTGTTGGCGCTGGAGCAGTTGATCACGAGGTTGCCCTGCACGATCAGGACGGGGAAGTCCGAGCGGTAGTTCTGGAAGTGCACGGCGCCGTCGAGCGTGACGGTCTTGTTCGGCGCCAGGATGACGAGCGTCCCGAAGATCCGGGTGTTTTGGATCGTCACGGCGTTGCCGCCCGTGTTCAGGACGTACAGGCCGTTGGGGTCCGTGACCGCGCTCCACGGGTTGCACCCCGGCCCGAGCGCATAGTTGTCGATATTGCCCGTGAAGGGGATCGGCGTGCCCTTGCTCGCGTAGTAGGTGATCACCGCGGCATCCGGCAGCGCTTTGGACGGCGCGGGCACGGTGCGCGGACCCGTGGTGCCCACGGGGTGGATGCTCTGAACCTCGACGCTGCCATCGACCGTGCCGTTGTTGACCAGCGAACCGTTCGAGGACAGGGGCGCCCCGACCACGGTGATTCGCGCACCCTGCGCGACGGTGATCAGACCGGAGCCGTGCAGGCACGTGTTCAATGCCTCCAGCGGCTCGACCACGGGCACCAGGGTCACGCGGGTCTTGTGCCGGGCCGGACCGACGGCGCCCGTTCCCGTCAGGACGAGCGGCTCGTACACCGAGTCATTCAGCAGGTTGTCCGAGGGATCGACGCCCTCGAGCGTGAAGTGTCCGTCGCCCAGGGGCTGGCTTGAGAGCCAGACCCCATTGGGCCAGGTGCTCCGCCACGCCGGGTTCTGCTGGACGTGGA
>JAFGRS010000032.1 GCA_016935045.1 Lentisphaeria bacterium
CACCGGGACAAGCCCGGCGGCGGCGTTGGGATCTTGAAACAGCCCTGCGGAAGCCACGTACCCCCCCGGTCAAAACAGAAAAGATCTGGGAATCGGCTCAGCAGGAGCCGTTTCCCGATCCCTCCCCAGGTTGACTGACGGACTGCGAAGCCACGGGGCTGTTCCAAAAACCGTGGTGCCGCACTCCGGTCGGGGTGGGAGGCGCTCTCTCGAAACAGCCATGGGGAAGCTGTTTTCCGGTTGACGGGGCGGCGCGGGCCGCTAAGCTATAGGCATGCTTTCGGGCGGCCCGGACCCGGCCTTGCGAAGGCAGATGGGGTAAGCCGGTGACATGGGCCCCGGAAGGAAACGGCGCTTCATGCGGACAGCTTCGGTGACGGCATCCATGGTTCCGCCGCGGCCGCGAGACTGCGGCAGCCTGCCCGGCAGGGTGCGCGCCGTTCTTCCTCGCCTCCTCCTCCTCTGCAGCGCTGTTGTCCTCCTGTTCCCCGTCCCCTGCCCTGCCCAGGAGATGGGGCCGCGGGAGACCCAGGATCTGTTGCGTCGGGTCCTGAACCAGGGCGCCTATGCCGAAGCGGTTCCGCTGATTCAGCAGCTCATCGAGTGGTTCAAGGACAGCTCGAAGCCGTCGCTGCAGCGGGACCTCGAGATGCTCCGCTTTCAGCTTGGGCTGTGTCACTATCTCACGGGGGACTTTGCCCACTCCGAGCCGGCCTTCAAGGAGTACCTCGCCAAGCACCGCAACGGTTCCCACGCCTCCGAGGCCGCGGTGTACCTGGGGGATGGTTTCCGGTTCACCTCGAAGTTCGATCCGGCCCTGAAGCAGTACGAGGAAGCCGTCAGGACCTATCCCTACAACGACGACTGGCTGACGGACATCCTCTGTTCCGTGGTGCGTTGTCACCTGGCCAAGGACAACTGGAAGGGGGCCATTCCCGTGCTCCGGAGGGTCTACCGCATGGCCCCGGACGACGTCCGCGCCAACTGGGCCGCCACGCTGTTGTGCATTGCCTACCTCAAGGCCCTCGATGTCGAGGAAGTCTTCGACCTGGTCCCCTACCTGATGCAGCCCGACTCCCCGGCATCGAGGAACGTGGTCTTCAACGCCGCGGCCCTGGAAGCCGGGGACGCGCTCTTTGCCGAGGAGCGGTACCGCGAGGCGCTCTGGATCTACCGCCTGGTGTACCCTCGCGATGTGATCGAGAAGCGGGGCCGGCGCCACGTGGCCGAGCGCAAGGCGGATGTGGCGGACCTGCGCGAGCAGCGCGGTGCGCACCGGGAACTGCTGCGGGCCCAGGAGGAACTGGGCGAGGCCGAGGCGGACCTCGAAGCGCTGCAGCAGCTTCCGGACTATGCCGTCGAGCTGCGTTTCCGCATCGCCCGCTCGTACATGGAGATCCATCGCTACCGCGAGGCCCGCTGCATCTTCCTGTACCTGCGCGGAGAACTGGACCCCGAGCAGGCCGAAACCCCGCACTTCCTGGCCTTCCACTGCTCCACCCAGATCGAGCCCTGGGACCGGGCCATCGAGCTGGGGCGGGAATACATGCGCGACTACCCCAAGGGCGAGTACTACGACACCGTCTCCCTGACCGTCGGGCAGATGTACGCGGTCTGGAAGGACTGGCCCAGGGTCATCGAGGTGCTCACCGAGGCCCTCGACGTGCATCCCGAACACGAGAACATCGCGGAGTGCATGTTCCTCATCGGCTATGCCTCGTTCATGGAGGAGAAGTACGCCGACGCCATCCGCTGGCTGAAGGACCTCAACACGCGCTTCCCCAACCACGAACGCATCGAGGAATCGAGCTACTGGCTGGGGATGGCCTACCTCTTTAACAAGAACTACGAGGAGGCATTCGCCGTGTTCGACGGCTATGTGCGCGACTTCCCCAAGGGCCCCTACAGCGAGGATGCGACCTTCCGGCGCGCGGTGTGCCAATACGGCCTGAGCCGGTTCCGGGAGGCGGAGGAGAGCTTTCTCGCCTTTGCGGCCTCCTATCCCGAGAGCCCCTTGCTCGGGGAGCTGTACATGATGCTGGCGGACATTTCCGGGAACTTCGGCGCGCTGCTTCGGGCGGTGGAGCGCTACGGGGAGGCACTGCGGCACGAACTCAACATCGAGTTGTACAACTACTGCAACTTCCGCCTGGGGGAGATGCTGGCGGACCTGGAGGACTTCGAGACGATCGTGTCCCATTTCAAAGCCTACATCGAGCGCAACCGGGAGGGCTCGAACCTTCCCCTGGCGGTGTACTGGGTGGCCCGGGGCCTGTGGCAGCAGGACCGTCAGCAGGAGGCGATGACGTACCTCCTGGACGCGGTGGACTCCTATGGCCGGGACCCCGATGCCCTGGGCGTGGACCTGATCATCGAGGAATGGGTCAGCCGCAGCAGGAACCTGCCCCCCACCGTCGCCAAGGAGGCGTGGCGGACCTTCGGCGAACGCCTCGTGGCCGCACGGCAGGAGGATTGCCTTCCCCTGATCCTGCGCATCGAACATATTTTCCTCTTCAATCCCGGGCTCACGGACAAGGCGCGGGAGATCATCCTGGCCAACCTGATGCGGGAGGAGGCGGTGCCGGAAGCCTCCCCGGCCATTCTCGAGTATCTCATCGACGAGGCTCCCGCCCGGGGCAAGCCCGAGCTGGCGGCGCTGGCCGCCGAGCGCATCCTGGCAGTCTTTCCCGAAACCGACTATGTCCTTTCGGCGCGCATGTTCCTGGCGCGGCGGGCCATCGAGAACGGCGACACGGCCGCCGCCGAAGAGCAGCTCCGCAGCATACGGGAGGTCTTCGCGACCAGCCTGGAAGCGGCCCGGGCCCTGATGCTGCTCGGGGGCATGTACATGAAGCAACGCCGCTTCTCCGACGCCGACCGCTGCTTTCAGGATGTGCTCGGGGTGCGGGAATGGCGCGGCCCCCTCTGGCCGGAAGCACTCTATGCCCGCGGGGAGTGCGCCCGGGAGCAGCGCCAGTACAACGAAGCGACGGCATACTACGAACGGATCTATGTCCTCTACGACAACTACCGCGAGTGGGCCGCCAAAGCCTACCTGCAGAGGGCCAAATGCCTGCTGCGGCTGCAGGAAGACGACAAGGCGCGCCAGACCCTGACCGAATTCCTGGCCAGAGAAGCCCTCGCGGACCTGCCCGAAACGACCGAGGCCCGGGACCTGATGGCCAAGTTCGAGAGGAGAACCGACCGGTGACGCGACGCATGCTGCTGCTGGGGGTCCTGTTCTGGCTGGCTCATGGCCGGGACATCCTGCGGGCCGGGGAGGCCACTGCCCCCTCCCCTGCCGGCCCCCAGCCGCAGGGCATCCAGGCACGCATCCGCATCGGCGAGAATGCCTTGCAGAGGGTCATCCTGCTGGGCCGGAAGGGCGGCCGGATCGTCTACTGCTTCGCCGAATCGCCCCAGGTGAGCAGTGCGGTCGCGCCCGAGCAGATCGCCGAGACCCGCATGGCCATCGACTACGACCGCGACGCGCTGAGCAAAGCCCAGCGCGCCCGGGACTGGGGGACCTGCGGCGCCATCCTCGGCCGGGCCGTCACGCCGGCGCTGCCCTTCCTGGACCTGGCCAACAACAACGCCCTCGCCGTCGTCATGCGCTCGGGAAGCTACCTGCTGCTGGCGGCGCAGAAGCGGGCAGCCTGCCGTTTCGAGCCGGAGACGCGCCGGCAGGCCGAGCGCGAGTACCAGCTCGCCCACGCCATGTTCCAGGCCGCAGCCCGGGCGGAATGGAGCGAACGCGCGGACTCCGCGGCACTGTGGGCCGCCCTGTGCCTGGTGGGGATGGGACGCCTGGAAGAGGCCGCGGAGATCCTCACGGGGGTCGGCGAACCCGAGCCCTACACGGGAGATTATGGGCTCTACCGCCTGGCCAGGGCCGAGTTGCTCGCGGCGCGGGGAAAACCCGCCGAAGCCGTCGAGGAAGCCGTCGCCGGATTGGCCTTCGAGGACAAGGACATCGATACGTTCCCCATCTCCCTGCTCCTCTCGGCCTACACCTACGGCAAGCTGGGAAACTGGTACCGGGCCCGGGACATCACCTACGAGGCGGCCCGGCTGTTCGAGGGTACGCACTGGGGGGACTCGGCCCGGGAGGAATTGCGGCGGATCCTCGAGGAGGGGCTCACCGCGACCCCCGAGCAGGTCTCCGCCCGGGCCGCGTTCTTTGCCACCGACGAGGACATGAACGCGAAGGCCAGGGCCCTCCTCGACCCGGAGAGTGCGCGGCGAAAGGCGGAGCGTGCCCGGGCCGACGCCGGGGACGGCGCTCCGGTCCCGCCCGCGAATCCGACCGCCGGCCACAAGGAAGCGGCCCAGCCACCCCATGAAGAGTAGACGCAATGCGGTTGACGTGGAGGCGCCGGCGTTCGCCGCTCGGAGAGCGCCTCCCACACTCGCGCGGCGCAAAGCCAGTACGATCGGGATCAGACGGGAGAATCACGGACCATGAACCGGAACCATGTCGCCATGCTGATCACGGCCCTGGCCCTCGCCGCCACCTGCGGGTTCGCGGCCGCCCAGCCCTCCCCTACGGCCGCCGTCGAGCCGGCCGGGAGCACCCTGACCCAGCAGCAGGAGATCGGCCGGAAGACCACCCTGTGGGGTCTGATCAGACAGGGCGGCTGGACCATGGTCCCGCTGGGACTGCTCAGCGCGGCCGCCGTGGGGCTCATCGTCTACGGCGCCATTGCCACCAGGCCGGGCCGGATGCTGGCCGTGGACCTGATCCCGGGGCTGCAGGACGAGATCGGGCGCCTGCACGTGGACCAGGCCAAGGCCATCTGCGCCGGCAAACCCTGCCTGATGACCAACACCCTGCATGCCGGTCTCGAACGGCTCAGCGACGGGGTCCTCGACGTGGAGAGCATGGAGAAGGCGATGGAGGAAGCCAGTGTCCACGAGGTGACTGCCGGTCTCAAGCCCATCAGCTATCTGTCGATCATTGCCCAGACCGCGCCGATGCTGGGGCTCCTGGGCACGGTGAGCGGCATGATCAAGGCGTTCCAGAAGATCGGCATGGGAGGCATGGGCAAACCCGAACTGCTGGCGACGAACATCGGCGAGGCCATGGTGACCACCGCCGCCGGCCTGATCATCGGCATCCCGGCCATGTTCTTCTACTTCTACCTGAAAACCAAGTTCCTGTCGAACGTCTCCGAGATGAGCCGCCTGCTGGGGAACCTCTGCCATCATCTCGTCGCCTCGGCGCGGCGCCGGCAGCCCGGCCAGGCCCCCGCCGCTGAGTAAGCCCCGCGGGAGGAGGCAACCATGCGCATCCAGCTCCTTGACGACGAAGAGCCCGCCTTTCAAATGGCCCCCATGATCGATATGGTCTTCCTGCTGCTGGTGTTCTTCATGTGCGCCTCGCACCTCAGCCAGCGCCAGAACATCCCGCTGGAGATTCCCACGGCGTCCAGGGCCGTGGTGCCCGGGGAACGTCCCGACCGCTGGGTGGTCAACGTCACCAGCGACGGGGCCGTCTTCAGCGGCCAGGAACCCGTGGCGCTGGACAACCTGGGGGCCATGGTCAAGGCCCGCCTGGCGGAAAACCCCAATACCAAGGTCTACCTGCGCGCGGATGCCGCCTGTGAACACCTCCACGTCAAGAAGGTCATGAACCGGATGGCCGCGGTGGGCGTCGACGACTTCATCTTCGGGGTCTACATCCCCACCGCAACCAGGGAGCCGGGACCATGAGGATCGGCGTGCCCAGGCCGGACGACCCGGAACTCAACGTCGCGCCCCTGATCGACATGGTCTTCCTGCTGCTCGTCTACTTCATGGTGACCGCCAGCCTGGTCAAGAGCGAAGCCGACCTCGGCATCCGCCTCCCCGGCATGGTCCAGCAGGCGCAGACCGTGGATATGCCGGATGAACAGATCATCGAGATCACCGAAACGGGATGCATCTTCCTCAACGGCAGACAGTACGACTCCGCAACCTCCGAAGAACTCCCCGAACTCCTGGCCGTGCTGCGGCGCTACAGGACCGCCAGCGGCGCCTCCCGCAACGAGGCCATGATCACCATCGCCGCCCACGATACCTGCCGACAGCAGCGCGTCATCGACGTCATGAACTGCTGTGCCGCGGCGGGCATCGAGAATGTCACCTTCTCGTCGGGAGATGACGGGTGAAAGACGAACTCGCGAGCCTTCTTGTGGGCCTGGGTTTCTCCGAGCTTTCCCAGCGCCGGCGGCGGCTGCTGGCCGGCTTGCTGCTGATCAGCGCCGGGCTGCACGTGGTGGGCCTGCTGGTGTTCGGCGGCTGGGTGGTCCTGCGGGGTCAGCGGGAGGAGACGACGGTGTTTGTCGCGCCGCCTCCCATCAAGACCTACGAGCCGCGCAAACTCGAACACCGTGTCAAGGTGCAGAAGCGACAGCGCAGTTCGAGCCGGCCGTCCCTGATGCCGCGCCTGGTGGCGATGAAGCCATCCAAACTGAGTCTGCCGGCGATCACCATCGACCCGAAGATCATCAACACCAGCTTCCAGCCCAAGTTCAAGGCCGTGGCGGGTACGGGGATGGGTGTGGGCCTCGGCACGGGGTACGGAATCGGGGGCTTCGGCGAGGGCGTTTCCGCCTTCAATTTCTTCGGCATCCGCGGCCGGGGCGACAAGATCGCGATCCTGGTGGACGTGTCGGTGAGCATGGTGGAGGAGAAACGGGGCGGACCGTCCGGGTTCCTCAGGGTGCGGAACCGGATCCACGAGGTCATCGACAAGATGCACGAGGCGGCAATGTTCAACGTCATCGTCTTCGCGGACGCGTCGGATACCTGGCAGAGCAAGATGGCCATCGCCAAGCCCGACAACAAGAACGCGGCCAAGAGCTGGCTGCGCCGGTTCAATTCCGAGGGCAGGTACGGCCTCTCCCACGGCAACGTGCAGGCGGCGGACATGGGGTTGCCGGCGGTGGGCGGCACGACCCGGCTCGACCTCGCCATCAGTGCCGCGTTCCAACAGGGCGCCGACACGATCCTGATCATCAGTGACGGAGAACCACGGGTCGAAAAGGGCATCGACCAGGGCCAACGACGGGCCTACGAACAGAAGCTGCAGGACTGGCAGCAGAAGAACGCCGACGAGATCGCGGATGCGCAATGGGAAGAGAAGAAGGTCTGGGTGGACGGACACGACGGGACGTTGCGCGAGGGCGGCCCGCGGGGGCCCGCCACCAAGGGACACTGGGAGGTGCGCAGGGTGCGCGTGGGCATGCCGCGCGGCATGCCCGAAGCCCCCAAACCCGACTACTGGACGCTGGAGGACTTCCTCGAACACCTCCGCCGCCTCAACGAAGCGGTCTACGCCAAGCAGGGCAAAAAGTCCCCCGTCGTCCACTGCATCGGCTACCAGATCGACAACGAGGGCGGACGCTTCCTCAAATCCCTCGCCCATGCCTACAAGGGAGCCTACCGCAGGGTCGCCAGCCTGCGCTGACCCCCCTGGAGCCCGCGATGCCCGAGCCCGGCGAGGGGTCGCGGTAGGGGGGAATACGGCGGAGGACCCCCGGTTTCGTGCGCCTGCAAGCGCACGATATCAGAGAGGTGCACGTCGTTGCCGATCCTGCGCCGCTGCGTCACCAGGAGAGGGGGAGTTCCCCCTGGACCGGGCGTGCGGGCGGGGACGCCTCGACGGGCCCGGCCGCCGCCACGGCAGCAACGGGATCCTCGACCGCCTCTTCCTCGACGGTATCCGCATCGGGGGGTGTCGGGGGCGGAGGGGTGGATACTCCGGCCGCCTCGGGTCTCTCTCCGGGCCGGGCGGGCTCCGGTGCCTCCTCGGCCGCCAGCCAGCGACTTTCCAGGACGCGTTCGATGTCCGGGCGGATGTCCCTCACGAAATCGGCGAAATAGCGGACCATGGGGCGTCCGGATTTCTCCCGCAGTGCATCGAGGTTCACGAGGTCGTAGACGTGGACCCACACCTCGCCGACCTCGATCTGCATGGTCGGGTTGAGGATGTAGTCGCCGCGGCGGGCCCGCAGCAGCAGCTCCCGGTTGCCGGCGCCGATTCGGCTGACCTCGTTGCGCGCCAGCAGCGCATTCACGTAGGGACGCCGCTTGCGCCACGGCGGCACCACGCGGTCCGGAAAGAACGAGAACAGCTCGAGGATGTCCGAGCATCGATAGGTGACCCGGTACCACTCCTTGTCCACCGGAGTGAGGAGTTCCTGGGTCGTGGCCAGCATGCTGTTCAGGAGCAGGAATTCGGCCTGGTGGCGGTCGATCTTGACCAGGCGCTGGTAGATCCGGACGCGGATCGAGGAGGGAGCAAGCAACTCGTACAGCTCGCCGATGTGCACGCGCGCCGGCCCCAGCACGGCAAAGGCCCGGTACAGGGCCACCTGAAGGGCCGTGCGGCCCCAGTTGTCCCGCAACTCCGGGTCCGCCCCGTCGGCCAGAAGGCGCCGCACCAGTTCCGGATTGCCCACGGATGCCGCCAGCATGAGGGGCGTCTGGTTCATCGCATCGCGGAAATTCACCCCGTGCCGGCGGATCTTCTGATCCAGCTCGTCGAAGCGTTTTCCCTTGTACTCCCGCGCGTACTTGTCCACCACGACCTGTTGCTGCCTGGCGGCGTCGGCGGCACGGTTGTACTTGAGGCGGACCAGGTCATCGAAAACCCCGTAGAGGCCGTGGACGCAGGCATACTCGAAGAGGAACTCTTTGGCCTTGCGGTTGTAGCGTTCCTCATCGAGGGCATCGGCCATCAGGGCGGGAAGGGCCTCCGGCGTGATCACGGGCCAGGGCACGGGCTGGTTCCCCAGGATGGTGCGGCGGATCGCGTCGGCCTGCTCGTCCTTGCCCTGCAGCTCGAGCCGCCGCGCTTCGCGCTGCCATTCGTCCCGCGACGACTCCCTGGCCTTCATCGCGGAGCGCTGCCGCACCTCGCCCAGGCCGAGCAGGCCGATCAGGGGATGGTTCTGGCCGGCCTCGATGATGGTCAGGTTCTCCACCGACCGCGTGATGGCCACGTAGAGGGAGTTCACGAAGAACTTGTACACCTCGAGCGCCTTGTCCGACTTGTCCCGGGCCCGGGCGTAGCGCATTTCGCCGTCCGCCTGGGCCGCGGTCAGGCCCTCCGCGATCTCCGCGAAAGGCCGGGCGCTGCCCGAAACCAGGTTGTAGAGGAGAATGTCGGCATACTCGAGGCCCTTTGCCTCCTGGACCGAGAAGACGAGGGGGGTTTCGAAATAGCGCCGGGCCTCGGCCTTGTCCTCCGGCCGCAGGACGACCACCGCGAAGCGGGCCGACTTGCGGGTTTTGAGGTTGACGTCGCGCTTGGCGTCGGCCGTGTCCGGGAGCAGTTCCACGGTTCCCGGCCGGTTCGAGATGCAGCGCACCAGGTAGTTGCTTTCCCGGTCGATGGATCCGAAGCGGGCGGTTTTGAGCCGCAGGAGGCGGTTGGCGACCTCCGTGACCCGTTGGGAATTGCGGTAATTGGCATCGAGGACGCGGACGATCTCGGTGCTGCGTTCGCCGGCGCGGGTGTAAAAGAAGGACTTCACCTTGCTCCAGGAGAAGAAGTTGGGGTGGACGATCTGGTTCGAGTCGCCGCAGAGGATGAACTGATAGGGGTGGCGCAGGGTCTTCAGGATCAACTGGAGTTGCAGCACGGTGAGGTCCTGCACCTCGTCGATGACGGCGAAATCGTAGCGTGGGCGCACCCAGCGCAGGCATTCGTGGGCGGCCTGGTTCAGGTCGTAGCGTTCGTCTTCCTTCAGCATGCGTCGGTAGCGCTCGAACAGATCGTAGACCGCGCCGCGCTCCTCCGGCAGGAAGATGGACTGGCGGATGCCGAGGGCCAGGTACTCCTCCCGGTTCAGGCAGAAACGGTCCGGCAGGGAGCCGCTGATCACCCCCGCGAATTCCTCGTAGAGCCGATGGCTGTCCTTGATGGCCGCCGTCGCGCGATGCCGGGCAAACCAGGCCTCGAAGTCCCCCCGCGACAGAAGCCGGCCCGCCGGTACACGGATGCTCTCGATCAACTCCCTCAGGGACAGGAATTCCACCTCCTGGCGCTCGTTCTCGTAGCCCTCCGCGTAATAGAGGTTGCGCGCGTTCTCCACCAGGTAGGGAGAGTGCGTCACGTACAGCACCTCGCCGCCGAGTTCCTTGATCTTCTCCAGGGTGAGGACCGTCTTGCCGCTGCCGGCCGAGCCGATGAGGATCGCCGGCGGACGGGCTTGGAAGGCCTCGGCCTGGGCATCGTCGAAGGAGAGGACACGGTCGAGGAAGTGGACGTAGCGGTTCTCGGGGTGCACGTAGACCAGGGTTTCGGCCTTCTCCGCCGCCGGCGGCACGGCCACCGCCTCGGCCTTGCTCTCGTCCACCGCGGCCCCACGCAGGAAGCGCGACCGGCTGTAGTCGTGGTTGTAGATCACTTCGAGCAGCAGCAGACAGGCCTCCCCCTGCCAGTTCGCGTAGCGGAACACCAGCCGGTCCGCAGCGTTCAGCCGCGCCCGGTATAACCCCCCGGCCTGCATCTTGCGCACGTCCGCCGAACGGAAATCGCCCGTCTCCAGATGGGATACAACACGCTCGAACTGAGGCCGCACCGCCGGCCGTACATCGAGACCCCGATAGTGAAGGACCCGCATCGAAATCACCCTGTTGGAAAGCCAAACCGCGCGCCCGTCACTGTACCATCCCGACCCCATCCCGGACACCCGCGGCAACGGATTTCGTAGGGCCTCCGTCACGGGGGGTGCGGTCGAGGGCGACCGGCTCCAGCGCCATGGCGTCAGGCTCGGGGCAGGTGATGGAGTCGGCGGCCTCCGCCGGTTCTTCACGCCCCTTCCCCCCGTGACGGGAGGACTGCCGGACCCTCGCCCGGGCACCGCGCCGCCCGCGGGAGACCGCCCGTTGAAGCCGGCCGCAGGCCGTCCGAAGTGGTGGTGGGATCGTTCGGCGCAGAGGCCGTCGGCGTCGCATTCGCGCCGGCGCCGGCGGCAGCCGCTGGACAAGCGCCCATTGCGCACCCATGGTTGCAGGCAGGCGCGCCGGGATCCGCGGCCCGTGGCAACGACCGGCCCGGCGCCGCCGCACGGCAACCCTCAGGATGGGAGACGCAAACCATGCCCGCCAGCATCCAGACCGTGGGAACGACAGTGTACAACCGGGAGCACTGCTACGCTGGCGTGACGGCCATCCTGGTCAAGGGCGACCGTGGCCCGGACGTCGGTCTGATCACCATGGAAGGCAAGATCGTCAAGCGGTGGCCCATGGACGACCCCGCACGGAAGGGCGGCGTACCCCGGGCACGCCTGCAGCCGGACGGACGGCTCCTGGTGCTGCGCAGCGCCAAGGGCTGGGGCGGTTGCGTGCAGGAATATGCCTGGGACGGCACCCGGATCTGGGAATATGCCCCGCCGCCCGAACTCATGCTGCACCATGACGTCGAGAAGACCGCCGCCGGCAATGTCCTGATCGTCGCCCGGGAAGAGGTCCCCCTCGAAGTGCGCGGCCGCGCCCGCGAACCGGAACGACGGGAAATGCTCTATGCCGACGTGATCCAGGAGGTCACCCCGGACGGCAACGTCGCCTGGGAATGGCACCAGCACGAACACCTGGACATCCATCTGTGCTGCAAGGTCCCCGCCCCCGTGGACTGGTGGGCAGGCTCCAGCAACAATACCCTCGTCGACTGGACCCACACCAATACCGTACAGGCCCTCCCGGAAAACCGTTGGTTCGACGCCGGCGACACCCGCTTCCGACCGGGGAACATCCTCATGAGTCTGCGACAGCTCGACCTCGTGCTGATCGTCGACCGCGAAACCGGGACCATCGTGTGGACCTACACCGGCGACTACCTCGGCGGACTCTCCGGACAACACGACTCGCACATGATCGAGAAGGGCCTCCCCGGCGAAGGCAACATCCTCATCTTCGACAACGGCGCTTCCCCCACCACCAACCTGGCGCATTGCGGCTGCTCGTTCGTCCTCGAAGTCGATCCGGTTGCCGCTGCGACCGTCTGGGTCTACGACCAACGGGAGACCTTCCACAGCAACTTCACCTCGAGCTGCCAGCGCCTGCCCAACGGCAATACCCTGGTCCTCGAAGCCGCCCACCGACGCCTGTTCGAGGTGACCCGTGAACGGAATCTGGTCTGGGAACACGTCTTCGCCCAACCGCCCTTCATCCAGAGGGCCTATCGTTACGGCTGGGACTTCTGCCCGCAGTTGCGGGAAGTGCGCGAGTAAGCTCGCGTGACCCCTCACCCGTCTGTGAACCGCGCGGCCCCCCCGGCGGCATCCCGGGAGCTCCGGCCGTCGGGGACCGCCGGCCCTACCCCGGAAGCCATGCCCGCGAGGACGCGGGCGCTCCCGTACGCCGCGCGGTCCCCCGGCGGCATCCCGGGGTGCTTGCATTTCCGTTTTGTGTGCCATAGACTCTGCGGGTGCTGCATCGGGTCGCCCTTCTTCTGCGCCACAGCTACGACGCAGCTGCGCTCCGACAAGGGCTGCCGCTGCGCGATCTGGCTGCGGTCGGCCTCGGATCGGCGGCGGATCGGGGACTTGGCGTCCATGCCGCGCGAGTGGCGCCCGGCCCGGTTCCGCTTCGAGACCAAGGCCTAGGAGGACGATGTCAGCGTGCAGATCGTGGCGCCCTCGGCCTGGGGCGACGCCCCGCCGGGTAAGGCATGGATCGACGAAATCCGCCTGACCGTGCGCGAGTCCATGGACGTGCATCACGGCTGGCTGCCCCTGGCCTGGTGCTACTCCGGCGAGGAGTGGAACTGACCCTCTATTGGGGCGGCGGCCGCGGCAGGGCCGGCGTCTGGGCGCAGGATCTCACGCGCGAAGCGATCTTCGCGGCCGTTGGGGCCCGGCACACGTTCGGGACCTCGGGCACGAAGATCGCGCTGCTCTTCCGTCACGGGGAGAGCATGATGGGCGACAAGGCGCGGGGCCGCCCGGGCACGGACCCGTTCCACGTCCGGGTCGTCGCCCTGCAGCCGCTCAGGGAGCTGGTGATCTTCCGCAACAACGAAGTGGCCCATCGGCTGGCGCCCGGCAAGCCCGAGGTGGCCCTCGACTGGCGCGACCCCGACCCGCCGGAAGGCCGCGCCTGGTACTACGCCCGAGTCCACTGCGAGGACAACGAGCTCGCCTGGTCCAGCCCCATCTGGTTCCTCGCCTGACGAGCGGAGGAGGAACTGCCGCCCGTACGCCGGGCTCTGGCGTTGGGCCGGAGTGGTGAGCCGTCGGCACTTCCCCAATGGGTCGGCATGCTTTGCCTGCCGTCGAATGCATCCACGACCTGCGCGACCTGGCCCGCAACCCGGCGCAGCGCGACTACGTGCGCGCGGCCGCCGCCACCGTGGCGGACGCCATCGAGCAGGCGGCGGCTGATGTCGAGACCGGCGTGAAGCATCGCTGTCAGCGCTGCAATGCCGCGGTCTCCGCCGAGGAATTCGCCCGCTCTGACGAGGCCTTCCAGCGCGTGTTCTGCGACCGTTGCTTCGACGAGGTTTTCCTGCAGCGGCGCAACTTCGAGACGCAGGTCGAGATCACCAAGACGATCGAGGCCCGTGACGGGACTGTCGTGCAGTCCGAGGGCGAACGACCACTTCCCAGGCCGTCCGCCGGAACGAACTGGTCGCAGCCCTCGCCGACGCCATTCTGGTTCCACACGCCGTACCTGACGGTAAGACCTGGGCTACCGTCAGTTCGGCACCGAGCCGACAGCAACCCGTGTTTCCCTTTGACATTGAGGATATGAGCCCCATCCGGAACGCGGCTCGAACGCCATGCACCTCCTGGCGAGCCGCGGCTTCCTCGACGACTCCTACAACGAAGGCACCTACTGGGCCTTCAGTCAGCGCCGGCCCGGCTGGGACCGCCACATGAACAAGATCGGCGCCTGGGGGCAGCTGCTGGTCTTCAACACTGACCATGTCCTCGGTGTCAACGTCTTCACGGAGCGCAACCGGGTGCGACGCGGCTTCTTCCCCGGCACCAAGGGCTACCGGATCTTTGCCAAGCCCTTCCAGCCCGGCCAGGATGAGGACGCCTACAAGAAGACGGCGGACACCTGGTCGGTGTACATCCCCGTCCGCGTGCGCGCCATGGTCCTGGCCGGGGACAGGCTCTTCGTGGCCGGCCCGCCCGACGTCATCCCCGAGGACGCCCCCGCCGCCGCCTTCGAGGACCGCATGGGGGCGGACCTCTGGGCGCTTTCGGCGATTAACGGCGAGACGCTGGCCAGGTTCGAACGCCTCGCCTCGCCGCCCGTCTACGACGGCCTCATCGCGGCCAACGGCGCGCTGTACCTCTGCACCACCGACGGCAAGGTTACCTGCTTCGGCGCGCCGTGAACCCGGGGATTCCCCGCCGCAACGTGGTCAGCACCCCGCTGTGGTTCCGCAGGGTGTCGCACACGTTATTGAGGCTCAGCGCGTGGGGGTGCGGGGGAGGCCAGTGCCGCTGGTCTCCGGGGACCTGCCCAGGACGCGGGCGCGTCCCGGCCGCCGCGACCTCCCTGGAGTCTGGGCGGCTGCGTTGCCGGGCTGGCCCTGGGTTCAGGGCCCGCCAGGCCATGGGCGGATACGTTTACGGGCGCATGTCAGCTCCGTAGGTCCCCATGCCGCACGAGTTCTGCCACACCGCATGTGTCCACCCGAGAACCCCGGGGACATGGC
>JAFGRS010000293.1 GCA_016935045.1 Lentisphaeria bacterium
GCGAATCCGGTGCTCGGCCTCACGGCGGCAGTCGTCAGGGGGGCGTCCGTCCCCGCGATGACCCGAGCGTGTCGATCAATCTTCTGCGCCGGCGGCAGCATACACCAGCCGGTAGACTTCCCGGTTGGTGCGTTGCGTGTACTCCACGAGGATGGGGTAGGGGGTGTCGTCGGCCTTGAGCAGGCCGCGGCGGTGGAACGCGGGGTCCCACGGGCGGTAGTCGCGGACGGTGCAGCGGTGGATGCCGATGCAGGCGGGGCTGGCGGCAGCATCGAGGTAGTACGCCAGTGTGTGTTCGCCGGCGCTGCGTTCGTACTCGGCGGTGTCGGTCTGACCCTCCTGCGGCCGCACGGTCATGGTGTTCGTATCGGCCAGGAGCACGGGTTTGCCGGTGATCCCGGCTGCGTGATCGATGTAACTCCGCAACATGGTGCGTGTCCCCATGGGCTGGAAGGCGACGGCATCGACGTACTTGGCCGCGGTGACGAGGACCGAGTCGGGGGTCCATTCCGGCAACGCCATCAACCGGTCGCCCAGGACCAGATGGTGCGGGTCACGTGCCCGCAGTTCGCCCACGACACAGGCGTAGTACGTGTCCGCGATGCGGTTGAGGAATGCCTCGTCGTCCCCGGCGACCGCGGCCCGCCGGCGCGTCACGGCCGTCAGGTCGACGGTCAGCAAGGCCGGAACCGAGGCGACGTCGAGGCCGTACGCTTTGGCCAGGCGGTCGATATCACCGTCGTAGCGCTGACTGAGGAACTCGACATACGCCTTGCGTCCCGGTGCGCCCGGACCGAGACCGCGCACGAAGTCGACATAGCTTGGACCGCGCCTGGGTACAACGCTCCAGACGGGCAAGTCGATGAAGACGTATCCCAGGCAGTTCGGGCTTTCCGCGTGGTGGCCCGCGACCTCCCGGACGCGCCGGCGCAGGCGTTCCTGGACGGCGGGGTCGAAGATGTCCGCATTCTTCGAACGGTCACCCGCCGAGAACGACCGCGGGCCCTCGGTCCAGACCGTGGCCACGTAGGGCAGACGCTTCTCCATGGTCGGCAGCGAGCCGTAGCCCGCCGAGTTGTACCCCCACTCCCGGAATCTCGCCAGGAAGAACTCGGCCAGCTTCTCTTCGCTCTTCCCGTAGCGAGTCCCAAACAGGTTCCGTTCGTCCTGGCGCATGCACTCCACGGCGTGTGTAGCCCCCAGCGAGAAGAACCCGTGCCCTTCCGGGGTCACGAACAGCCAGCGCCCCCGGAACTGAGTCAGCCGGAACCAGCCGGTCGCTTCGGTCCGCAAAGAGGTCACCCCGCCATACCTGTCCTGCGGCGCCGCCGCCCCCAGTCCACGTGCTGCCGACAAGCCGGCGATTGTCAGACCGGTCGTCCGCAGGAACTCTCTGCGTGCATGGCTCACGTTCCGGGACTCCTTCAAGGTGCTTCCTCCCAAACCTCGCGGCTCCGTTCGCGACTGCCATGAAGCAGCCTTCTGCCGTTCAACGAGTTGCGGAATGTCATCGTGACAGGCCCGAACACAGGCGCCCAGGACGGCGTACCTCTTGTCGCACATCCTGATCCCGTTGCGCCAGACCCGGTGGTGGATTGACACGTCGCAAGGTGGTAGAGCACTCCTCACGCCCTGCCTGCCCCCGTTGTTCCTGCACCTCTCGGCGGACCTGTCACGGGGTCGCCTGCCCGAAGTAAGGATGGAGCGGGGCGGCGGGTTCGCCGAAGCGGATGCTGAGGTCTTTCCGGTCATTGCCGGCCAGGGAGAGCGTCAGCCAACCGGAGGCGCGGTCGTAGCGCCAGGAATCATGGGCTTGGGGCCAGGCCTGACCGTTCAGGTCGATGGCGACGGGTTCCCGCTGCGAGTACAGCCGCACCGTGAACGGCTCGCCTTCGTGGGAGCGGAAGGTCACGGCGAGCGCCTTCAGCGCAGGGTCATACTGTCCCTCGACGTACTCCGCCGGCGCCCATTCGGAGAGAAACAGGGGGGTGTCCCCGAGGCAGACGACGGCGAAGTCGTACAGGTCCTTCGTCGACTGCCAGTTCGGGGGCTGCCGGAGTTCGCTGGTCTTGACGCGCGCCAGGAGTCCCGTCACGTCCCAGCCGAGGAAGAGCCGCTGGGTGAGGTCCGGCAAGGAGTTCTGACCCGCGGCTTCGAGGGCCTCTTCGTGGGCGCGGATCGCGGCCGGCGCCCACTGCTTGTAGGCGAGGGACTGCTCGTGGAAGGTCCCCTTCGAGGTGTCGTGCATGCCGATGCTGCCCAGCATCCGCCGCGAGAGTTGGAAGCCGTCTTCCACAAACCAGTAATGCCCGCCGAACTCGCGCCAGGCATCTCCTTCGGCGGAGACGGAGCGCAGGTACTCGGCCAGCCCGAACCGGGCCACGGCCGGCACGAGGGCGCGGGCGCCCAGGACCAGCCCGGTGAGTTCGTCCTCCCCGTGCCCGGTCTGGGCAGCGGCGTAGGCAAAGGCGAGTCCCCCGTACGGTTCGCTGTTGAGCATGTCCAGTCCGGCAACGCGCCAGTACTCCAAGGCGCCGGAAGCCATCACGGCCCAGTCATTGACCCGGGGCAGGTACTCGTACAGCCGGCGGCAGAGGTTCCAGTTCGCACGCAACGTGACCCAGTCGCCGTAGTACCGTGCGTAGTTCGCAAAGCAGTAGGCGTTGATCCCCGAGGCTTCGTTGGCGTCGTTGTAGTTGCGGTAGCCGTACTGGGTCTGGACGGGCCAAACGAAGGAGATGAGATACTCGACCCCTGTCCAGGGCTCCCGCTTCTGCTGCACGAAGCACTTGTGCGGGTAGAAGTTCAGCGTCTCCCAGTAGCGCGTTCGGAAGTGCGCGTCCACCCGCTCCCGCATGGGGGCCGAATAGACGGGCCGGGAGAGGAGCGCGTTGAACGTGTACCACCACTTGTAGACGTCGATGCACGGGGCTTCGTTGAAGGGCACAGAGCCGGAGCGGTCATAGGGCTCGAGGTCCGCGTGCAGGTTGCCCGCACCCTCATTGCGGCCGGACGGGCTCCTGAGCTGCCCCAGGCCGAGTCCGGTCAGCCGCTGGTCGATGCTCTCCTGGACCGCCAGCCCGCCGGCCAGCGACACCAGTGCCCGGTGGTCCCGGGGCGGCATGGCCAGGCGGACGCGAACGCGCTCCCCGGGTACTGCCGCCAACGCCCCGCAGTTCGTCGGGCAGTCGAGGTCAACGCGGTCTTCCGGAAGCTCGACGGGCGCGCCAACCGTTTTGGCGAGGGACAGCACCGGCGGGAGCGGGGCGAGAACGAGCGGCTCCGTGCCCCAGTCGCTGGTCAGCTCGCGGTAGCGGTAGGAGTCGGCGAGGACGACCGTCCCGCCCTCGATCCACCCGATCTCGTCGCAGTCCACGGGGTACCGAAGGAGAACCCGGCTCCATCGGCGCGCAGCCTCCAAGGCGTTTTCCGGAACACCCCGCGGCCACAGGACCGTGGCGCCCGGGGCAAGACGGCGGACGCCCCAGAGCCGCGACGAGGCCAACGCGCCGAACCCGTCCGGGCCGTATTCCAGGCCAATTCCTTCGGAGAACCGGACGACTTGGGGCCGGCGGGTCAGGACGAACAACTGCGGCATGTCCCTGACGTCGCCCCGGGCGGTGAAGGCCAGGAGCCAGCCCTCGGCCAGGTCCGCGCCGGCAATGCCGGCGCCGGGTTCGGCCACGCGGATCCCCGCAGGCGAAGCGTAGGCGAGGTGGGTGGCACTCGTGTACGTGAACCGGACACTCGCTGCCTCGCCCTCCCAAAGCAGGCCCGGCGACCCGAGAGACAGTGTCGAACGGACCGTGGCGCCGTTGCCGTAGTGCCAGGTCACGCTCTTCGCCAGCCAGTTCTGCTCCACAACGCCCGGTCGGGGGCTGGCGTCACCAGCCACAGCAAAGGCGTAGGAGGCCTCCGCGCCGGTCGACCGCAGGGCGCCGACATTCACCACGGGCTGAGACCCGCCAAAACGGAAGTCGCGCGTTCTCGGTCCGGACACAACGCCGCCGGCCGACAGATTCTCGACGAGCCCGCCTTCCTCGACCAACCAGCCGAAACGCCCGACATTGTGGCGGCTCACCACCACAAACTCCGCCGGCGCGGCAATACCCGAACCCGCCAACACGCGGTCCCGCACGGCCATCCGGGCGGCGCTCTCCTGGCTCTGGAGTTCTTCCGCCCTGGCCAGCATGGCCGTCACCGCCCCCTCACCGCGGACAAGCCAGTACAGCAGACGCAAGGCAAGTTCGTCCGCCCCCTCCAGGGCCCGCCGCCGCTGCCACTCCTGACCCGACCCGGATCCGACATGGACCACGGTACCCTCCCCAAAGCGCCCCGACACCACGGCAGGGGCGCCGTCCTGCCAAACCGCCAGCACGGTCGCGTCCGGCTTGGCCGCGACGCGGACGCCGTAGCGTGACGTCCCCCCGTCCGGGTCGAAGTCCTGCCAGGGGCCGCCCGCGGTGAAACGAACCCGGGCCGGGGTTTCGCGCCAAGCTCCGCCCGGGTCCAGCCGCACGGGCAGCAGGTCGGCGAAGCTGGCTGGCGGTTTGCCGAAAACCAGCGCGCGACCGCCCTGCTGCACATACTCGCGGAGCCGGGCGAGCCGGGGGTCGCCCGGCGCCATGGTCTCCCCAATCACCAGGACGGCGTCGATTCGTTCTCCCGGCTTGGGCCAGTTGCTCCAGACGTTTGCGTACGGCGCCAGGGGTCCCAGCACCATGCGGGTCCAGCCTTCGGCGTCCATGTTGTCGACGAGGGCAACGAGATTCAGGTTCAGAACCGGGTCCGGCAGCGGACGCCGGAAGTCAAAGTGGAAGAGCTGTTCCCTGCCGCCTGGTCCGGTCCCGTCGAGGGCGTAGCGCACCCAGTAGGCGCCGTCGGCCAGATCCGCGGGGACCGTGACGGGAACCAAGCCCGTCGCGCCGGCGCTCAGCGCCAAGTCCGTCCGGCCGCGGGCGAGTTCGGCGCCCACGTACGTCGTCAGACGCCAGGACACCCGGAGGCCCCCGGCTTCCCCGCGGTTGTTCCGGAAGCGCAGGGCCACGTCCTCGCCGGGGCTCAGCGTGTAGCCGACCCGGTCGTACTCCCAGCCCAGAAACTCGAGCGGCGGCGGCGTCCGCGGCGCGGGTTCTCTCCCCGGCCGACCCCGCGGGACCTGACCTTGCCCCCCAACTTCCGGGTCGAGCGCCCCCAATGAGACCGCCATCAGCACCAGGACTGACTTGTTCATGCCTCAATCCCTTTCCAGCACCCCACGTTTCGCTCCCGCCGGTCACCCCGGTCCACGGGATGCGTGCTGCCGGACCCGTGCCCTTACGCCGGCGTCCCCGTCCGCGCGTGCCCCAGGTAGATCTCGGCCGTTCCAAGCGCCCGGCGCACTTCCTCCTCCACGATGTCCACACCCAGCCCCGGAGCGTCCGAAACCCGGACGAAACCGTCCTCAACCATGCCCTCGACGATTCCCGTGACCAGGCCACGCCACTCCTCGCCGACAATGGGCAGTTCGAACGCGATGTAGTTGTCCGGCAGCGTGGCGCAGACCTGGACCAGAGCTGCAAGCCCGAAGGGACCGTCGCCGATGCCGTGCGGGGCCATGAGGATGCCGTGCAGGTCCGCGAACTCCGCCACCCACTTCAACTCCGCAAGCCCCCCGACGTCCATGGGGTCGGGCCCCACGACGTCGACCGCCCGCGTCTCGATGAGTTCCCTGAAGTTCTGCCGCAGGTAGATCTGTTCCCCGGTGTGGAGGTTGACGTGGGTCTGCTGCTTCACGGCGCGGTACAGGTCCGCGCCGACGTACGGGGTGTAGTCCCCGGTCACCAAGTCCTCCAGCCACAGAGGCCTCAGGGCTTCGACCCGCCGCGCGAACTCCACGGCGCCGGGCACCTTCCACCCGGGACCGCAGTCCAGGGCCATCGCGACATCCGCGCCCAGAGCTTCCCGGACGGCCGCCACGCACTCGACCGTGTGCGCGAGCCCGCGCTCGGTAACCATGCCCGCGACCTCGGCGATGCCGCCGGTGGCGCGGGCGGTCGGAGAGAGCGTCTCCCCATGGGCGTAGGCGATGCCATAGTGGTACCCGTCCACCTGCCGCCAGCGGTTGTCATGGAAACCCACCGCGGTCTTCATGATGCCGATGCCCCGCCCGCGCTCCCTGCGGGCCTTGGTCCGGCTGTAGTAGTCCTCCGGCCGGTCTCCCCCGGCGCTGTACGGAACGTGCGGCGTGAACGGCGGCGGACCGCCCATGTACACCCGCACACGGTCACGAACCTTGCCGCCAAGAAGCTTGTAAACCGGCAGCCCCGCCGCCTTGCCGGCCAGGTCCCAAAGCGCAATCTCGATGGAACTGACCGCCCCACCCCAAGGCTTGAACGCCCCCAACCGGCGAATCCGCCGCATGCAGTTCTCCACGTCCGTCGGATCGAGCCCGAGGAGGAACGGCTTGCAGTGGAGAATCTGCGGCGCCAGGTAGCTGTGCTTGTTCTGCTCCACCTGGCTCCAGCCGTACACACCCTCGTCCGTGTCGATCCGCAGGAGGAGTGCCTTCTGGGCAGGCAGGAGGAGACAACGCAGGTTCGTGATCTTCACCTCTCACACTCCTTCCTGAACGACGGATCCGGCGCCGACGCCGCGCAGACGCAAGCCGGCAGGAGACAGGTCCGGGGCGTTGTCCTGGGCCGTTCCCTCCTGCGGCAATACGACACTGAGCCGCGCGGCCCGGCCGGTTGCCGGCGCCGTGGCGGACCTGTCGGGCCGGCAGCCGTCCGGACCCGGTTCCACCCGGTGCTGGAGAGCAGGGATCATTCGTCCTCTTTCCCCTTGGTCTTGAAGGTGTAGACCCCATCCCAGTCGTCCGGGGGAGGTTGTTCCCGGAAGTGTTCGAGGCGTTCGAGGTAGAGTTCGTAGAGGGGGTCTGGACGGGCGTCCCGAAGCGACGTGAACAGGGCTTGCGCCTCGGCAAACTCCCTGGCGCGGTAGCCGTCCATGGCTCGTTGCAGCCCATCGACCTCGCGCCGCAGTTCCGGCGCCGGCTCGCCTTCGAGCAGCGGCTCGAAGAGCGCCACCGGCTCCGTCCTGCCCTTGACCCGCACCAGGTCGATGGGCCGGCAGAAGAAGGCGGCACCCGCCGCGGCACGGGTCGCCTCGCTCACGAGGGTCCCGTTGCGGTAGACCTTCGTCAGACCCTCGAGGCGGCTGGCCAGATTCACATTGTCACCCATGACCGTGTAGTCGAAACGCGACATGCTGCCCATGTTCCCCACCCGCATCAGGCCCGAGTTGATGCCGATGCCAATCTCGATCGGCGGCAACCCCCGGGCCTCCCATTCCGGACGCAACGCGTCGAGGCGGCGGCGCATCCCGAGCGCGGCGCGCACCCCCAGGGCGGCGTGCCCGGGCGCGTCCAGCGGGGCGCCCCAGAAGGCCATGATGGCGTCCCCGATGAACTTGTCCACGGTGCCGCCTCCCGCCATGATCACGTCCGTCATGGCGGAGAGATACTCGTTGAGGAAGGCGCTGAGCTGGCGGGGCGTCATCGTCTCCGAGATGCTTGTGAAGCCGCGGATGTCGCTGAACAGCACACTGAGTTCCTTTTCCTCGCCTTCGAGTCTGAGCATCTCCGGGTTCCGCAGGAGGGTTTCGACGACGTTCTCGGAGACGTAGTAGGAGAACGCGCCCTGGATGAACTTCTTGCGTTTGCCCTCGAAGAAGTAGTTGGCGACACTGACGGCCAGGAAGATCGAGGTGAGTCCGGCGTAGGGGTAGGTCAGCCCCACGAGCCTGCGGTTCAGGAAGAACAGGCGGTAGTTGCCGTAGACGATTGCCAGCAGGACCAGGATGCCGAACAGGGCCCCCGCCCGGGGCCCCAGGAACGCCAGGATGGCGGCGAGCAGAACACCGAACACGACGAGCAGCGCCAGGCCGACACTGAGGTCCAGGGTCTTGTCGTAGACCAGGGGGTCGCCCGCGAGGATGTTGTCCAGGATGGTGGCGTTGACTTCCACGCCGGGAAAGGCATTGGCCACGGGAGTTGCCCGGAGGTCGAGCAGGCCGGTGGCCGACGTGCCGATGAGGACGTACTTGCCCCGGAAGGTCCCCTCCGGTACGCGGCCCCCCGCGACGTCCGCGGCCGAGACATAGGGGAAGGTCCCCGGAGGCCCGCGGAAGTTGATCACCAATTGCCCCTGGCGGGTGACCGGCAGGAGACGCTCGCCTAGGGCCACGGTGGTGATGCCGACCCCGGGCAGCCCCTGCAGCAGCGGCGATTCTCCCAGGCCCTCGCGCACCATCTCCAGGGCCAACGAAGGGTAAACGACCCTGCCGAAGCGGATGAAGAGGCTGCCGCGCCGCGTCACGCCGTCTCCGTCCGGCACCGTGTTGAAGAAGCCCTCGGAGAGTGCCGAGTCCGCGACCACGGGGAGGTTCAGGACCGCCCGTTCCGCGACCGGGATCGCGCTCTGCCGCAGCAGTTCCTCGATCTCGGCCACGGCGATGGAGAACTCGGGGCAGGGAAGATCCGCCTCCGGGGTGGGCTCGACACGGGCCTCGGCAGCGGTCGTAGCGAGCTGGAAGTAGTAGCCCAGGATGCTGTTCGTCTCGCCCAGGGCCTCGGCGAGATGCACGTCGTTGTCCGCCGCCTCCTCGGGCAGCTCGATGGTTTGCCCGCTCAGCGCCGCGAGGCGCGCCACGGCGTTCTTGGGGGAGGTCCGGTCCGGCTCCGCGAACACAATGTCGAAGCCGATCACTCTGGGGCCCTGTTTCCCGATGGCACGGACGACGTCGGCCATGACCGTACGGGGCCAGGGCCACTGCCCCAGTTCCCGCAGGCTGTCCTCGTTCACGTCCACGATGACCACCTGCCCCGTCAACGGCACGGCGCGGCGCCGCCGGATGCGGAACATCAGATCGTGAATCCGGCTGTCGATGGACTCCACCAGACGGTGCAACTCGCGGGCACGGAAAAGGGGGAGAATGCAGAGAAAGGCAAGCACGGCCAGGCCCACCTTGAAGGCGGACGGCTTCGCCAATACCCGGAGCCATCGCGGTACCCGTGCCTTGCTGCCCATGGTCGCACGCACGCCTCTCGCCTCGAATCCACCCCGGGAGTATAGCGGGAACGGGCGCCCTCGGCAACCGGCGGGAAGCACGCTCCCCGGGCGGCAAGGACTGAAGGCATGCCCGCGTCCCCCGTACGCCGCACGGTCCCCGGGCGGCATCCCCGCGTCCGCCGTACGCCGCACGGTCCCCGGGCGGCATCCCCGCGCCGCCTTTCCTTGCCGTCCCGGATCAGCGCAGGGCAGCGATGCCGGCTTCGGCCGTGTGGAAGGGCTTCCCCGACGGCGTTTCGCCTTCGACGCGGAAGCGGAATGCCGCCGCGGGGTCCGCCACCGGCACCGAGAACTCGAAGGGATAGCGATCGACCTCACAGCCTTGCCAGGCGGCTCCGTCGATGGAGAAGTGGAGCGTGGCCCGCCGGACCTGTTGGGGCGACGCGGCACACCAGACATAGGCGTCCCACGGCCCCGGCAGCACCTGGATCACCGCGGCGCGGACCGGGAACCCGGCATCGGTGGGGACCTCGATGCCGGCGGGATGGGGGCCCGCATCCGGGACCGGGAAACGCCGGTGGGTGGGCACGTCGATGTGGACTCCTGGCACGGAGAGGACGACCAGGCCACGCCCCGGCACGGTCACCGTACCCCGGTCCTGCGCCAGCGCCAGCGGCTCGGCGGGGGCGTTGTTGCGCAGGACTTCCGTTCGGCGCAGCGATCCGGGAGCGACTCCCAGGAGGTCCGGCGAGAAGTCAACCGTGACCTGTTCGGGGGTGTTGTTTTCGTTCATCAGTGCGACGAACAGGTTGTGTCCGTTGTGGGCGAGGAGGGTGTTGACGGACGTCTGGTCGACGCTCACGACACCCCGGCGCAGCCACAGCCAGGCGTTTTCCGCGTCGTAGACTCGTCCGGGTGCGTGTCCATAGGTGCGGCTGTCGAACCAGGCGTAGCCGAACTGACGCTGGGACGGGAAGGAGACGCGACCTTCGGAGCGCAGGGCCAGTTCCGCCACCAGGTAGTCGAGGGTCCAGGCCAGATGGGCCGGGATGTGGTGATAGTAGATGCAGCTCAGGTCCGGCCCGTCGTAGGGATAGCGTGGGTCGAGGGGCAGGTCGGTGAACCCGGTCACGTAATATCCCGGGTAGTTGGCGAAACGCCCGAGCACGGCGTTGCGGGCGTACGTCTCGAAGGTCCCGTCGCCCGTGTACGCGGCCAGGCGCAGGAAATTGGCCGAGAAGGCGGATTGGTAGATCATGCGGCAGCCGGTGTGGCCCGAGGTGTAGGTGATGGGCTGCTCGAAACCCAGGCCGACGTTGGACGGCACCCAGGCGGGGACGCGGCGCTCCGCGACATCCCCCGGCCGGCGCGGAAAGCCGAGGCGGTATTGGTCCGGCCCCCGCCACCAGATATGCTGCGGCACGTCCCCCTGAAAAACGTCGCCCGGATGGACCACGATCTCGCCTTCCGGGATCACGGGTTGGGTCCAGATGCCGGTCATCAACTGCCGGGCCCCGAAGACCGCACCGTCCAGGTAGCGGCGCTCCCCCGTCTCCTCGTACAGGCGCAGGAGTCCCTCCCAGTTGGGCACGAAGGTGAGGTTGAAAAAGGGCTGCGGGCTGATCTCGACGCTGGGCGGCGTCCGGACGTGTTCTTCGAGGTAGCGGTCGGCGAGTTCGCGGGCCTGTTGCAGGGCCTCGTCGGCGCCGGTGAGCCGGTGGCGTGCCAGCCATTCCTCGAAGGGGTGGGCGTGGCTGTACCCCGCGGTGACGCGGATGCCGTCCGCCGGCAGGGCGATGTCGCGGAACGCGGGGGTGCGTCGGTTGGCCGTCTCCCAGAGTCCGCCGAAGGTGGTGGTGCCGTAGAGGCGGATGGGGCCCGCCATGTCCCCGGCCGGATAGCGCCCCGTATCGTCTGGCGTGGGCGAGAAGTGGGCATGGCTGCGGGAGAAGGTGAATTCCAGGGCCGGGAGTGTTCGGCGCCGGTAGAGATCCTCGTCGCCGGTGAGGCGGTAGAGGGACAGGTAGGTCAGGGGCGAGGCGTGGGTGACTCCGTTGCGGCTCTCGATCTGGTAGGGCCCCTTGGGCCAGCTCCACCAACCCCCCGCCTGGTCGTCCTTGACGAGGTCGATCATGTTCAACACCGCGTCGCTGAGGGACACGCGCACGTTGGTGCGGTAATCCCGCAGGCCGAAGACCTGGTCGGCGGCCGTGCGGAACCCGGCATACCAATCCCCGGGCTGCACCAGGACCCGGAACGAGAACCGCACCTCGTCCCCCCGCACAGCCCGGGCGCGCTCGGTTCCCGGGACCGGGCCGTAAATGGATGGCTGCACCCGCCCCGGGAGGTCCCGGATCAGCATCCCGAAGGTGGGTTCCCGCCGATCCGGCCAGGCGAAGGGAATCTCGCTCGGGTCTCCGATGAGCGCCCAGGAGAGGGGCCCGTTCGCCCCGGCGGTCTGGGCCAGGGCGATGGGAGTCGGCAGGAAGGGTTGCAGCAGGGTGTAGGGACGCGCCGGCAATCGCCGCCGATGCCACATCATGGGCAGCAGCAGCTCCTCGATTTCGCTCAGTGGCCGGCGCTGGAAGAGGTGGTAGCCGAGGGCATACTGGCCTGCTTCCGCGGCCGTGAAGGCAAGCCGCACCCGTGCCGCGCGTTCTCCGGGCCGCAGTTCCCAGGTTGCCGCAAGCGTGCCCACGGCGGACGGGTGGAAATCGAGGCGGACACGGCTGTTTTCGACCCGTGCCGATCGTGGGAGAAAACGCGCGCTGACGCCCGCATTCCAGATCGCCTCGGGGGCTTCGGTTGCGGTCTCGAGGCGCGCACCGCCGGCTTCCGCCGCGATGGCGGGTCGCGGCGCCCCGCGCCAGACGGGGAAGAAACCGGCATAGTGCAGTTCGCTCTCCTCCCCGCGGACCACCACGTAGGCTTCGGCATCGGCATCCGCCGCGGCGTCGACCCAGGTATCTGCCGCGCGCAGCCAGAGGCGCGGTGCCAGGGTGGCGACCTCGCCCCTTCGGGCGGGAACGAACGCGATGCGGACCCATTCGTTCTCGATGACCGCCTTGGGCGCGTCCCCGAGGTCCTGCAGGGGCGGCGCGTGCAGGGGATCGATCTCCGGCGGCATCGGCACGACCGAGGGACGCGTCCGGGGATGGCCGGGGTTCCCGAGGGGCAGAGTGGGCACGAAGTCCGTGTCCGTGGTGAGCAGCACGGCGTCCATGCGACCGTAGCAGTGGTCCACGTCGTGGATTCCCAGCAGCAGGGGACCGGCAGGCAGATGGAACTCCCCTCCCGGTTCCCACGAAAAGTCCGGCTTCCCCGAGTCCCCGAAGGTCTCCCCGGAACGCGTCCCCCCCAGCGACACCGTGAAACGCCGGATGCCCGGGCGGTCGTCCGGGAAATCCATGGCCCGTACCCAGAGGGAATACTGCCCCGCGCGCGGCACCTCGACCGCCGTCGCCGCCGGGAGCGACGCGCCGGCTGGACCCGCAAAGAGAAACCCCCTGCCCGACGTCCCGGGTACCCCCGCCTGGAAGGTCCAGTCACCGTGGAACTGGAAATCCTCCGCCTCGATGCCAAGGGTCACGGGGGCCTCGGCAGCGCCGCAGTCGCGCGGGGCCATGCCCCCGGCCGCGGCCAGAATGCAGGCAAGACCCATGACGGGCATTTCGAGATGTCGCATACCGTTTTCCTGACTCGTGGCGTTTCGGATCGCGCCCGCAACAGGGAACCATAGCGCCCCCAACCGCCGTTGCCTCGCGCGCGGCCGCGAAGAAATATCTGGAACGGGCTTTGCCGCGCACGGAGGCGGATGAGTGCGCGGGCGGGGGCCGAGCGGTCCCGTGTCCGCCGCTTCCCCTGGAGGGCGAAGCTCCTGCTGAGCCGCTTCCCCTGGAGGGCGAAGCTCCTGCTGAGCCGCTTCCCCTGGAGGGCGA
>JAFGRS010000294.1 GCA_016935045.1 Lentisphaeria bacterium
CATCGGCCTGGATGGGCGTTGGGTGGTGTGGGGCGAAACCATGGAGCTGATGCGTCGCTTCCCGCTTGCCGGCATCGGGCTCGATGCCTTCGAGCGCGTCAGTCCTCTGGTCGAGAGCGGCTTTTCGGCGGGGAAGGTCTCCTTCCATGCCCACAACGACTACCTCGAACTGCTGGCCGAGGTCGGCCTGCCGCTGGGCATCCTCGCTCTCCTGCTCCTGCTCGGGGGCCTGGCTCGGTTGCTCTGGCGGGTCTGCCGTTGCCGCGACGCGTTGCACCGGACCCTCGGCGTCGCGGCCTGGTGCGGGCTGCTCGCCATCGCCCTGCACGAGGGGGTCGATTACTGCCTCCGGGCCCCCGCCAATGCCTTTCTCGCCGTAGCCCTGGCGGTCCTCTGTCTGCTGGCGGGGGAGGTCGGTGGGAGGAACGAACCACGAATGCACACGAAGGAACACGAAGGGGATCTTGTTCTCGCGCAGAGACGCAGAGAGCGCAGAGGGGGAGAAGTCTGCCCACGAAGCACACGAAGGGACACCAAGGGTAGGGCTGAGGGATGAAAGCGGAAAGCTGAGTGGGAGAAGGCGACCACCGACTACGGACTTGAATGTGGGAGGCGCGCTCTCGCAGACCCTGAGCGCCGCCGATGGGCGAGCGGCGATTCCCCTGGAGGGCGAACGTCCTCGTGAGCCGTTCCCCGCCCTCGGCCGCGAATACGCCAACTTCCGGAGATTGCCTCCGGCGGCCGGGGGTGCCTGACAGGCACATCTCCATGGCCCCCCGAACCCCCGTTCCAGGAGCCCGGCGTGACCGGTGCAGCCCGGAGAATCATGGTGATACCAGGTAGGTGCCACGAGCCGAGTGGCACCACGTCCCGCTCGGCTCGCGGGACCTACTTCGCGAGGGGGGCGTCGGGGGGAGGTTTGTAGTACCGGCTTCAGCCGGAATGCCTTGCGCGAAGAGTGGGACCGCCTAAAGGCGGGACTACGAACCTGGATGACCCGGCGACGCAATGACCCAATGACCCATCGCCTCATCGCCTCCGCGCCCTCTGCGTGAGAACAGAGTCCCATCTGTGTCCATCTGTGTCCATCCGTGGTTCCTTCCCTTCCCCCTTCGTGTCCCTTCGTGTGATTCGTGGTTGACTTCTCCCCCTCCGCGCCCCCTGCGTCTCCGCGCGAAAAGAACACCCCCAGTTCCTAATCTGTGTCCATCTGTGTTCATCCGTGGTTCCTTCCCAACCCCGTCGCGCCCCCTGCGTCTCTGCGCGAGAACGGGACCCCCCGAGAGGCGATCACTCCGCCGCCTGTTTCCTCTCCCGCTCGCCGTATCCGTACCCGTATCCGTATCCCTTGCGGTAGTGGTAGTAGCGTCCGTAGCGATAGTATCCATAGCGGCTGCGTTTGGGCACGTCGGCATTGTTGATCAGGATTCCGGCGCACTTTGCCTGGATGGTTTGCAGGCGTTCCCGGGCCAGGCGCAGGTCGTGGCGGGTCGTGCGGAACAGGCGCACCACGAAGAGCAGCGGCACCCCGGCACCGGCCAGGATGGCCGCATCCGCCACGTGGAGCAGCGGCGGGCTGTCCAGGATCACGTAGTCATAGGATTTCCTGGCTTCTTCGAGCACCTCCCGGAAGCGGTCCGTTCCCATCAATTCCGCCGGATTGGGCGGCACGGGTCCGCAGATCGCGATGTCGAGATTCGGCATCGCTTCGAGTTGCCCCACGACTTCCCGCAGTTCGTCATCGCCGACCAGGACCGTCGACACGCCCTTGGCGGGGTCCACCGGAAGGTCCTCCCCGAGGATGTGTTTGAGGCGGGGCCGGCGCATGTCGCATTCGAGCAGCAGCACCCTGCGCTTTTCCCGGGCCAAGGCGATGGCGAGGTTCAGGGCCACCGTGGTCTTGCCCTCGCCGGGCTCCGTACTGGTCACCCCGAAGCAGCGCTCCGAACGCCCCGCCAGGCACAGCGACAGATTCGTGCGGATCCCCCGGAAGGCTTCCGCCATGAGGCTGAGCGGCTTCTCGATGGCCACCAGCTCACCCTCGTTCTCGGTCACCCGCGGCAGACTCCCCAACACCACCGTGTCCCCGAAGCAGCGCGTCACCTCGTCCTGATTCTTGACCGAGGTATCGAGCAGACCCAGGAAGACGCAGCCGCCGGCACCCAGGCCAAGACCCAGAACCAACGCCAGGGCCAGCGTCCGCTGTCGCCGCGGCGAGACGGGCGCCAGGTTCGGGACCGCCCGGCGCACGATGCGCAGGAAGTCATTCGCCTCGAGGTCATCCGTGCCGGCGCTGATCTCGACGTCGTTCAGGCGCGCAATCACCTTGCGGTAGGCGGTTTCGGCGGCGCTGTAGGTGTCCTTGAGGCGGGAGTAATCCGACGAGATCGCATCGAGGCCCATCAGTTCCGCCTCGATGGCCTTGATGGCATCCGTCACCACCTGTCGGGAGCGGGCCGCCCGTTCGGCCTTGAGGCGCAGGCCCACGAGGCTGCTCTCGATCTCGTCCGCGATGGCCTTTTCGAGATTGGCGATGATGGCCTCCTGGGTCTGGACCTTCGAGTGCTCGCGGCCGTAGGTGCGCAGCAGCTCGGGCAGGTCCATCTGCATGCGGAGCTGTTCCTGGCGGAAGGTACTGGCCAGCGGGTTGCCGAGCATCTCGACCACGGCGCCTACGTGGCCCTGCCGGCTCCACTCGCCGATGGTCTCGACGGTGTCCTTGGCGGCCCGTTCCTCCATCTCCGCGGCGATGAGGGTTTCGGTGAGGGCGCTGATCCGTTCCGAGCGCAACTGGCGCTCGTAGTCCAGGTCCATCACCTCGTGTTGTGCCTTGAAGGCCGACAGCGCCTTCTGGGCTTCGTCCCGCGCCTTGGCCAGGCTCTCCAACTGGTCCTGCAGCTTGTCCATCCCGCCGCCGGCCACCTCACGCTTGCGGTCCTGGTAGTTGCGGACATAGAGGTCCCCCAGAGCATTGGCGATGCGCGCGGCCTTCTCGGGGTCCGTCGAGCGGTAGGCGACATCGATGAGGTACGTCTTGCGTTTCTGGGAGATGGAAAGCCCCCCCGCGAGAATCCCCACCGGGTTGCCGACCATGAAGTCGGGGTCCGAGGCGAGATTCAGCTCCTCGAAGGCACGGTTCAGCACCTCCGGGGTCTGCATCAACTCGATCTCGGTGTTGATGGAATCGGTCCGGTCCCACGAAGGCCCGGACATGGGGTCGTAGACCGATTCCATACCGCTGATGCGCAGAGGCTTGAGCTGAATCTGCAACTGACACGAGGATTGGTATACCGGCGTCGCATAGTGCAGATATCCGAAGGCGATCGCCAGCAACAGCACCGGCACCGAAATGGCCAGCCACAAGCGACTGCGAACCATATCGAGGTAGTCGAACACGACCGACAGGTCGATCCCCGCACCCTCGTTCTCGGGGGACGCCGAGGGATCGGGACCCATCTGCAGCACAATCTGGGCCGGAATCTGGCTGGGTTGGTCCATGGACTACGGAACTCGGAATTGAGGGTTCACCGCCACATCGTCATACGGCCCGCTGACCCCGTATGATACGAAGAGAAAGATAATCTGATCCGTCCCACGCCCGCGTCAAGTCCGTCGGAGGTCGGTAGTCGGTTTCTGCTCTCGCGCAGAGACGCAGAGAGCGCGGAGGGAGCAAGGAACCACGGATGGACACAGATGAACACAGATGAGACTTTGTTCTCGCGCA
>JAFGRS010000295.1 GCA_016935045.1 Lentisphaeria bacterium
GGGGGGGGGGGGTGGGGGGGGGGGGGGGAATTGGGGGGGTGGGGGGTTGGGGGGGTTGGGGTAATGGGCACGAGGAAGGAATAACCTCCGGACGCACCTTCCTCAACGTCCAACACCCCATCACCCCAACACCCCAATCCCCCGCCTCGCGTCCCGCCGCATTCGTTCATTTCCCGGGAGACACAGCGGAGCGCGCGGACGAGAACATGGCCTGCAGGAAGGCCCACAGCTCCGCCGCGTCCGCGGCGCGGTCGAGCTTTTTCCGGTTCTCTTCCGCCTGCAGCACCCGCGCGATCTCAGCCAGGATCTGAACATGGACGTCCTGTGCGCCTGCCGGCGTGACCACAAGGAAAACGTCCCGGACGGGCTGGCCGTCCGGAGCGTCCCAGTCTATGCCGCCCGCGGCGTGCCCGAAGACAACCACCGGTTGCCGGATGCCCTCCAACCGGACGTGAGGAATGGCAACGCCCGACCCGATGCCGGTGCCAAACTCGTTTTCCCTGGCAAGCGCGGCGGCCACCAGACGGTCCCGCGCGTCACCGCCCATCTTGTTGCCGGCGACAACGGCCAGTTCCCGGATGGCATCGTCCCTCGACGCTGCCGCGAGCTCCGGCAGCACGGCTTCGCGGTGCAGCAGATCCAGCAGGCGAATCGCCGCTCGGCGCGCCAGCGCTGCGCGCATCCAGGGACCGACGATGACCGACGAGAAGACGGCGCTGAAAACCACGGCCACAAAGACACGAATCGTGATCAGACCGCTCTCCAGGGCCAGCAAGGCCACCACGACCTCCATCATCCCGCCCGGCGTGTGGGCGATGGAGATGAAGTGCCGATCGGCCCGCGGCGCACGGGTCAGGCCGACGCCCACCCAGGCCCCCAGGTATCGGCCCGCGATGCCGATCGCCGTTACGAAAGTCACGAGGAAGGGATCAAACCCCGTGGCGAAATCGATCTTGAGGCCGATGTTGGCGAAGAACAGCGGGACGAAGATGGCGTACACCATCTGGGAGATGACGCCGCGCGACTGCTCCGACAGGTTCCGCGCTTCGCCCATCACCACACCGGCGAGGAAGAAGCCGAAGAGGGCATGAATCCCGAGCTTCTGTGTGACCGCCCCGAAGAGCAGGCCGAGGAGACAGGCAAACGTCAGGGAGGTCGAAGGCTCGGGCAGCTTGAACCGCTTGAGGACATCCAGCGCCCGGGTCGAGACGCGGCGGCCCAGCGTGAGCGCCAGCGCCGCAAAGCCGACGGTGGCGGCGAAGATGGCGGCCACCGGGCCCAGGCTCACGGCCGACTCGGTGAAGAAGCCGAGCACGATGGTGAACAGCACCCAGCCGACGATATCGTTGACGGCCAGCGCGGACATGATGAGGAACCCCAGGTCGGCCTTGAGCAGGTTCAGATCGTGCAGCGCCCGCGCCGCCACCGGCATCGCGCTGATGGTCATCGCCGTCGCGACGAACAGGGCGAAGATGATCCGCCGGTCGGGATCGGCCAGGTAGCGATCGGGCAGGAGCAGGCACGGGAGAAAGGCAACGACCATGGGGATGATGATGTCGGCAAGGGCAATGGTCAGTGCGCTGCCCCTCTGGCGCCAGGCGACGGAAAAATGGATCTCCAGGCCTGTTTCCAGCAGCAGGAAGAGGACGCCGATCCAGGCAACGGTCTCCAGCATGTTCTGCTGGACGAGGTCGGGCGGAAAGATCGCCCGGTGCAGGCCCGGCAGGAAGCGCCCGAGGATGGTCGGCCCGAGTAGAATGCCCACGAGAAGCTCCGCCGTCAGGGCGGGCTGGTTCCAGCGGCGGAAGATCTCCCCCAGCCCCCTCGTGGCGAGCAGGAGGATGAAGACCTGCACGAGGAACAGAAGGATATGCGTCTCATCAAGGTAGTGCATCGTCATGTTGCGCCATGACCCCCAGATTCATATCGCTGCCCACCCCAAGGGAACACGACCCCCGTAGCCTGCCCCCGCCGCAGTTTCCACGAATGCAGATCGAACGGCAAGCATGGAGGGCCGCTCATCTCCACCCTTCCTCCCGCATCGCCCCGGGGAGCGGACGCTGCGCGACGGCTGCTGGTGTCTGGCGGTTGCTGGGGAGATGGGGGATTGGGGGGATTGGGGGGTTGGGGTAATGGGCACGAGGAAGGAATGACCTCCGGACACACCTTCCTCAACGTCCAACACCCCATCACCCCATTCCCCCAACCCCCCACCCCCCCCATCTGCGCTCCGCCAGAACTCTGAAAACCCGGGCGCTGAAAAAGATAGACAAAAACCCCTTCTTGGCGCGTCTTGGTGGTGGAGGAGCACCCGTGCCGAGGCCGATGTGAGAGAACGCGATCCCGGGGAAGAACCGATCAGGGACCTGCTCGCAGCGGATGACCCCGCGGCACTGGAACTCATCTGGGACCGTTACGCCGCCGCGCTCCATGCTTTCGCCGCATCCCTCGCCGGTTCGTGCGCCGACGCGGAGGAGGTCGTGCAGCAGGTATTCCTTAAGGTAGCCCGCATGCGCGGGCGGATCGCGCGCGCGCGGTCCATCAGGGCCTACCTCTACGCCATGACGCGCAACGAGGCGATGAACGTGCTCCGCCGCAGGAAGCGATGGGTCGAGATGCCGGATGAGGCCGCGTGGCTCGTCGCCGCGGAGGCGCCGCAGGCGCCCGGCCTCTCCCCGGACGAGGCGGCGCGATTGCTGGCCTCGCTGCCCGCGCGTCAGCGCGAAGTGGTCTCGCTCAAGGTGTTCTGTGGGATGACGTTCCAGGAGATCGCGGGCGCGCTCGGCGTATCCGCCAACACGGCCGCCAGCCGGTACCGCTACGGCCTGGAGAAACTGAGGAAGCTTTTCGGGGAGGATGCACCATGAAGACGTGCGATGAAGCTCATGATATCGAAGGCCGGCTCGCGGGGCTGCGCGTCCGACCGCCCTCGCCGGGCCTGCGTGATCGCGTGCTGGCCAGGGCCCGTGCCGAATGGGCGAAGACCGGACCGGAGCCTGCCGCTCCGTGGCAGGAACTCGTCCCGAGGCTGGCCGCCGGGCTCGCCGCCGCGCTCGTCGTGGCCGCGCTGAGCGCGAGGGTGAACGACGTCATGATTGCCAGGGCGGCCGCGCCGGCGCGCGGCGAACAGCAGGTTGTAGAGGGCGAACCCGCAGCGCACGGACTGCAGGACGCCTACGCCCGCATCATCGAACAAGCGCGGCGGAGCGCCCTGGCGCGGTCACGCCTCAGAGAACGGCTGACCTGGCTGCCGCAACTTACTGGGACAGCACCGCCATCTGCGTCCCCTCTCCACCCTGACCGCCCGCCGGCGCCGAGGGGCTCGCTCATTTCGGAACCGCCCTGGCGGATGGCCTGCCGCACGCCGGCCGGCCGGCGGTTCGATAGACAAATCGAAGGCCCGACCACGTCTTTGAGTTAGGAGGACACCGATGAAAAGGATACTGCTGAAATGCCTGAAGTGGACCGGGATTGCGGTCATCGTCCTGATCGTGCTCCACGCCGCGCTGCTGCTGGTATCGGGCCTTGTGCTGCGGAAGGAATACATCGAGTTGCGGAAGGCCGGCCGGCCGATGACGGCGGAAGAGATCATCCCCCCGGAGGTCCCGGATGCCGAGAACGGCGCCCTCCTCTACACGAGCGCCATCCTCCTGCTCAAGTCCGAGAACGCCGGCAACGACAGCCTCCTCCGGCGGCTCGGCGAGCTGGGGAAAGATGTGGGTGGGAAGGACGACGCGTCGCGGGAGGCGCGGGAGGAATTCAGCA
>JAFGRS010000296.1 GCA_016935045.1 Lentisphaeria bacterium
GGCGGGTGTCCCGCCCGCCGAGAGTACGGCGGGTGTCCCGCCCGCCGAGAAAACTGGGCGGTCGAGACAACCGCCCTACCGCGAAAGCACGGCGGGTGTCTCGCCCGCCGAAAGGTGTGAATCGTCGGCCGGGACAGCCGACGTACTGCGCCGGCCGAGACCGCCGGCCTACGGTGGCAAACAAGGTGTCGGACAGAAACAGGCAGAAGCAGCACGACGCAGGGCCTCGACCCGAGAGCCGCGGGTTCCTCGCGCTCGCGTGCTGTCTCTTTGCCCTGTGGCTGTCGCTGAGCGTGCTGGCTGTCGACAAGAGCGGGGTGACGCCGAACACGGTATCGCTTCCCAAGGGTCCCGGGTCCATCGAGGGGTTGGGAGAGGCTTTCGCACCGCTTCTCGGCGATGGTACGGGGAAGTATGCCGTCGCGCTGCGTCTTCCGCCAGGCACCGCCGGTCACACCCCCTCCGTGGTTCTGCGCTACGACGGGGCGAACGGCAACGGGCCCCTCGGCATCGGCTGGACTCTGGATGTCCCCTTCGTCCAGCGCCGGACCCAGAAGGGCATCCCCCGCTATGTGGACGCGCCCAACGGCGTCGACGACGACAGTGACGGCAACATCGACGAAACCGACGAGATCGACGTCTTCGTAGACAGCGACGCGGAGGAACTCGTCCCCGTTGCCAACCCGGACGGCATCCATACGGACTACTTCCGGCGGCATGAAAGCACGTTCAGCCGCTATCGGCGCACCGGCGAGGCCTGGGAGGGCCGCCTGCCGGACGGGACGCTCCTCGCTTTCGGGACGAGCGCCGCGGGACGAGTCACGGACGCCTCCGGAAGCCGGGTCTTCCGGTGGCTTCTCGAACGCTCGACCGACCGGAACGGCAACACCATCGTCTTCCAGTACCATTCCGTGCCGGACACGCGGAACACGAACCAGGTCTACCTGTCGGAGATCCGCTATGGGCCGGGGCCGCCCACGGCAGGGACTACCTGGCCGGGCTTCCATTTCGTCCGCTTCACCTATGAACCAAGGGCGGACTGGTTCGAGGACTGCCGGCCCGGCTTCCCGGTGCGCACGGGGCAGCGGCTGCGTCTCATCACCGTGGGCACCCAGGGAGCGGACCTGTCAGAGCACGGCCATGCGGCCGGGGACTTCAACGGCGACGGCCAGGGGGACTTCCTCGACCGGGCCTACGAACTCGCCTACGATGCGGATGCGGACTGGTCCCTGCTCACTTCGGTGACACCCGTCGGGTGCGACAACGCCAGCACGCTGCCTCCCGTGACCTTTGCCTATACGGCGGCACGCTGGGCGGCCTCCGTGTCCGCGGCGGGAGAGGTGATCGGTTCCGCCGGCGAGCCCGTCCAGGTCATGGATCTGCCGTGGGTCGACCTCCTCGATTTCAACGGCGACGGACTGCCGGATATCCTGTGGACCGACCCCTACGGCGGTCCCCACACGGTGTACTTCAACAAGGGGGAGGCAACGGACGGAGAGGCGCGGGCGCTGCACTGGAGTGCCGGCGTCCAGGCGAGCGGCGACGCGCAGGCCTGGAATGTGAATCTCGCCGCAGAACACGGGGCTGTTGCGCACCTGGCGGACATGAACGCGGACGGCTTGTCGGACCTGGTGTTCTCCAGTGGCGTGGAGACATACTACTTCCCCTGTGCTCCCTCCTCCTCCGCCCCGAGTTGGCAGGCCCGCCGCCGCATGAGCCTCACCGATGATGGCAGTGCGCCCCCGTCGCCCTTTGCCGTGGCAAACGTCAAGACCGCGGACGTGGACTTCGACAGGCGCATCGACATCATCCAGAGCATCTCCGTGGCCAACGGAGCCAGGTACCGGGTCTGGTACAACCTGGACGGACAGCGCTACACGCGGGGTGTGACCGTGGCTCCGGTCCAGGGCTTCATGCTCTCCGACACGGGCGTGCACATTGCCGACATGAACGGCGATCGCGTGCCCGACATCACCCGAATCAGGGCTTCCGAGCTCTGGGTCACGGCAGGAACGGGCTACGGGCGCTTCCAGCCCGTCGAGACGGTGGACATCCCGGACTGGACCCTCGATGCCGAACACCTGGCCCAGGCCGCGCTCGAGGACATCACCGGCGACGGCCTGGCGGATCTCGTGGTGGATCGGCCCGCCCCCGGTCAGCTCTGGGTGTGGGTCAACCGCGGCAACTACACCCTCGGGACACGGTGTGTGGTCACCGGTCTGCCCGCCCAGTTCGGCCTGCAGCCGGAACGGCGCTGGGCAGACCTCAACGGCAACGGCACCGTCGACCTGGTCTATGCGGACGGCGCCGCGCTGCCGCGCATCCAGGCCGTGGATCTCGGCCGGCTGCTGGGCTGTGTTCCCACCCCACACCTTCTGATCGGCATCGACAACGGCATCGGGCGCCGCATCACGATCCGCTACACGACCACCACCGAGGCCGCCCTGGCCGATGCGGCGGCGGGGAGTCCCTGGCCCGATCCGCTGCCCTTTCCCGTCGATGTCGTGGCCGGCGTGACGGTGGACGACACCCGCGGCAACCGGACGACGACCGACTTCGGGTACCACGAGGGCTACTACGATCCCCTCGAACACACCTTCTGCGGCTTCGCCCGGGTGGTCCAGACCGACCGCGGCGATGAGGCCGCCCCGACCCTGATGTCCCGGTTCCTCTTCCACACGGGCAAGGGCGACCTGGCCATGAAGGGCAACGTACTGGCGGTATCGGTCGAGCAGGAAGACGGCGCGGCCTTCCACGGCGAAAACACGTCCTGGCATACCCGTCTGCTCCACACCGGGCTGGACGGCAGGCAGGTCCGCTTCGCCCACCGCACAAGCCAGGTCCGGGACATCTCCGAACGCGGTCACGGCACCCCACGCCGGGTCGAGACCGAATACGAATACGACGACTACGGCAACGAAACCGCGGTACGCGAATTGGGCGTCACCGAAACCGGCAATCCGGGCGCCTGCGCCGATGAACGGATCACCCTCACCGAGTATGCCTGCAATCTCGAGAGCTGGTTCCTCCGCTTCCCGGCCCGCACCACCGTCCGGGACCTGGCCGGGACGATCGTTTCCAGGGAGGAAACCTATTACGACGATCCGACCTTCGGGGGCGCAAATCTCGGCGCGGTGACGATGGGGGCGCCGACGCTGGTGCGGCGCTGGACCGATCCGGCAGACGAGGGCGCCTCTGTGGATGCCGCGCGTACGTGCTATGACGGGTATGGCAATCCCATCGCCCTCTTGGACCCTCTTGCCTTGGCCCCGGGCGGGATTCCCGACGCTGCGGCGGGGCACTACCGCACGGTGGCGTATGACGGGGTCTTCCACGCCTACCCGGTATCGGAGACCGTTCACCTGGAGGCAGGCAGCGACGATCTCGTCCTTACGGCTGCCTATGACGAGGGGCTGGGTACGGTGGTTTGCGCCACCGAACCGAACGGGCATGTCACGACCTACGGCCACGACGCATTCGGGCGGCTCGTCCACATTCTGCGTCCGGGCGACGACCCCGGGTACCCCAGCATCGAGTACGAATACGTGCTCGGGCACGCCCTCGGTCTCAAGGAACGCGCAACCAGCCCCAAACAGGGGGATCCGCCGCCGGGTCCCTTTGCCGGGCCGTTCCGCGCCGCGGTCCCTACCGTCAACTGGATCGAGACGCGCAGGCTGGACCGCGAAGCGGACACTGCGGGGCTGCGCCGCGAACATTACCAGATCTCGCGCATCTTTGTGGACGGTCTCGGACGCGAACTCATGACCAGGACCGAGGCCGAGGAATCTCCGGGAACCGGCCTTCCTCGCGTGGCGGTCCAGGGAACGGTCCGCTTTGGTGCCCGCGGCCAGGCCGCCGTGGTGCTGAATCCGTTCTACACGCTGACGGGCGGGGATCTGGATGCCCAACTGGGCTTCGAGGACATCACGGCGCCGGGATGGCAGGGGCTGTTTCACGTGGAGGGTGTGGATCTCCCGCTCGACCTGGCCGAGGCCCATAGGACGACGACGATCTACGACGCCACCCTCCGTCCCCTGCGCAGGACGAATCCCGACGGCAGTGCCACGGAGATGACCTACGAGCCTCTGGGTGTATCCACTGCCGATGAGAACGACAGCGATCCCGCCTCTCCGTACCATGGCACCCCCACGGTCCACTGGTCCGACGGGCTCGGTCGGCTCATCCGCGTTGGCCAGGCGGTCCGGCTCCAGGATGACGGTACCCCAAGCCCCGCACTCCAAACCTGGATGACGTCCTATCAGTACCGGGCCGATGGCGTATTGAGGCTCCTCACCGACTCGCAGAGCAACCAGAAGTCCTTCGAATACGATGGGCTCGGGCGCAGAATCCTGCTTCGAGACCCGGACCGCGGCGTTCTGACCTCCGTCTACGACGCCGCCTCCAACCTCACGCAGACGACCGATGCCAAGGGCCAGACCGTTGCCTACGCCTACGACGGCGCAAACCGACTGCTTTCGGAAACCTATAGCGCCCCTTCCGGCGGCTCGCCCAAGGCGGGAGCAAAGGCGCCGGATGTGCTCTACCACTACGACGTCCCGGCGGGGGTGATCGATTTCGGGAACGGAGACGCGGGCGCAGCCGGGAACACCAAGGGGCGTCTGGCATGGGTAGAGGACCTAAGCGGGGAGGAGCACACCTCCTACGACGCCCGGGGCCGCGAAGCCTGGGTGGTGAAACGCATCCCCGATCCCATCCACGGGGCACTCCTATCCTATCGGACCGCCAGCGCGCACGACGCGATGGACCGTCTCGTCGAACTCGTCTATCCCGACGGCGACCGCTGCACCTACGAATACAACCGCCGCGGCCTGCTGGAACGCATTGCGGGAGGCGCAACGGCCAACGCCGCCGGAACCCCGTGGATCGTCCGGGAGGCGGCCTATACACCCTCCGGACAGCCGCTGTCGACGTCCTACGGCAACGGCGTATCGACCGGCCACGCCTACGATGCCCGCCTGCGCTTGACGCGTCTCCGTTCCATGCCCTCGGCGACTGGCCACGGCGTGCCCGTCAGCCCGTTGATCGACTATGCCTACTCCTTCGACGGCGCGTCCAACATCACGCGCATCGACGATCTGCGGCCCGGCGAGGCCCGTCCCGAGGGGGATCCACGGCGCAACACCCAGGTGTTTCAGTACGACGACCTCTACCGTCTGACCCAGGTCCGGTATTCCTTTGCGCTGCCGGGCCAACCCGACCGCAGCGACGGCCACATCGCCTACCGGTATGACCGCATCGGCAACATGCTGGCCAAGACCTCGGACATCGTCCACGCCGACCCGGGTACCGGACTCTCCGTCACGAACCTGGGGACCATGTCCTACGGCGGTGCCGCCGGAGCCTGGGGACGCACGGCGGAAGACGGCAAGGGAACCAAGCCGGCAACGCCACCGGCGCCCGGCCCGCATGCCCTCACGCATTGCGATGCCGAAGACCGCGGCTATGCCTACGACGGCAACGGCAACATGCTCAGCATCGACGGACTGGCCTGCACCTGGGATGTGCTGGATCGCTTGGCGGCCGTCGAGAACGACCGTATGCGGGCGGAGTACGCCTACGACTACACCGGCCGAAGGATCTGGAAGAAGGTCTGGGAGAAGGACGGGGCCGGTGCGACGGGCTCTTCGCCCTCGTCCGCCACCGTGTACGTCGGCAGGCACTTCGAGGTGCGCGAGTACGACCAGCCGACCAAGGTCGTGTTCGCCGGCGAGACCCGGGTGGCGAGGATCAGCGGGAGTCTGGATGAGACGGCGCCCCGAGTGCAGCGCTTCCGCGTGTTTCCCGGGTGGAACCTGCTGACCCTCGCGGTCTCGCTGCCGGCGGCCGGACCGCTCTTCCCGGCGGCCGCGGCAGCGTTCCTCTGGGACCCGGTGAGTGGGGGATATCTCCCGGTCGATGCCGGCGATGCGCTCCCCGCCGGAGCGGTGTTGTGGGTGTACGGCGAGGCCGCTGCCACGCTGGTGCTGGCGGGCACGTACTCTGAGCCGGGTGTCTTCCCCGTCCCCGCCGGAGGCAGCTTCGTCTCGGGCCCGCCTCTCGCTGCCTGGCATGCGGACTCCGCACTCCCGGCTCTGTCGCGGGCCTGGCGTTTCGACCCGGTCACCCAGCAGTGGCAGGTGAAGGTCCCCGCCGAGCTGTCCTTCCTCTCCGGTTTCCCGGCGTTCATCGCCCCCGGCGAGCCCGTGTTCATCGCCTCTTCCGGACCCTCAATCCTCGATACACGCCCCGCGCTCTCGATCCGGTACTACCACCAGGACCACCTCGGTTCCTCCGCCGTCATCGCGGATGCCGCGGGCAACGTCGTCGACGAAACGGTCAGCTACCCCTTCGGCTACCCGCGGCGCCACGACCGCCCTGAGGCCGCGCGCTCTGTGCTGCCGGCACGCTATGGCTTCACCCAGAAGGAGCAGGACGAGGAGACCGGTCTACACTACTTCGAGGCGCGCTACCTCGTCGCCGCACTGGGACGGTTTGCATCGGTCGATCCTCTGAGTGAGGTGGTTCCGGCGGCCATGCTCACCGATCCGCAACGGCTCCATGCCTACGCCTATGCGCACGGCAATCCCCTGCGCATCATCGACCCCAGCGGGCAATGGGGTGCGTTCACCGGAGCGGGAGCCGGGATCGGCGCAGCAGCGGGCTTCCTGGGTCACACAATCAAGTTCATCGCGAGCGAGAAGTACCGGGCCAAGTGCAGGAGCTGGCGGGGGAAAGAGGAACACCACGGCAATGTCCTGGGTTTCCTCAAGGGAGCCGCCAAGAGCACCGTTCTCGGAGCCGTCTCCGGGGCCATTGCCGGGGCGGTCATCGATACCGCCGGGGGCGTGGCATTGGCGGGGTGGGCGTTGTTCGGGGCAAGCACCGGGGCCGGAGCCTTCGGGGGGTTGGCTGGTGGCGCCATTGCCGAGGGGGGCGAGGTCGTGTCCGAGAAACTGCGTGGGGCAGACATCAAGGGTTGGGGCAGGCGCATCGGCAAGGCCGCGGGGATCGGAACATTGCTCGGGGCGCTTTTCGGGGGGGTCGGGGGAGGCATCGGTGCGGCGGTCAACATGCCGACTGTGGCGGCCTACACCACGGAAGGGGCCATCGTGGCTGCCGAGGAAACGGCCCCCTCCATCTGGAAATGGGCGCGGAACCGCAGCCGGAACGCGGAGACAACGAACGGCCTCGATCTATCCAGCCTGACGCCGGAACAGAACGAGATCCTCGCTGGAGAATTCTGGCTTGAGCCAAGCAGGGGGCACGAAAGGCGACATGACGTGGAATGAAAATGACCAAGGATGACGTTCTCTACGGATCCTCTTCTGTCCCCTGGCATTGTCAAGGACATACTGCCGTACGACGGGTGTTCCGCCCGGCGGCAGTACGACGGGTGTCCCGCCCGTCGGCAGTACGACGGGTGTCCCGCCCGTCGGCAGTACGACGGGTGTCCCGCCCGTCGGCAGTACGACGGGTGTCCCGCCCGTCGGAAAAAATGGGCGGCCGAGACAGCCGCCCTACCGCGGAAGTACGACGGGTGTCTCGCCCGTCGGAGAGAATGGGCGGCCGAGACAGCCGCCCTACCGCGGAAGTACGACGGGTGTCCCGCCCGTCGGAAAAAATGGGCGGCCGAGACAGCCGCCC
>JAFGRS010000297.1 GCA_016935045.1 Lentisphaeria bacterium
CCATCACGCTGGGCAAGTACCTGACGTCTCTGGCTTGAAATGGTCCATGGTCCATGGTCCATGGTCCATGGTCCCTAGTTGCGCGAATCGCTAAGTCCGCTCCGGTTGTGCTTCACGGCACGGAGTCCCATATTGCCTGTGTGGGCGGCGGTCTTCGCGCCGGCCCTATACAGCCGTAGAGTGTACGACGGACGGAATGGAGGTGGCAGGTGTTCCCACGAGCGCTACTGGCGATCGGCATGGCGGCCGTCGGGACGGCGGCTGCGGCGGCCGTCCTGCAGGAATGGCGTTTTACCGCCGAGGCGGGTCCCGGGGACTGGGGGAGCCGGGCCAACCACATCGGTGACCTGCGCGTCGAGGATGGGTGTCTGAACGGCCGCATCCTCGACTGGGACCCGTTTCTGACCAGCCCACCCTTCGAGATGACCGTCACCCCCTGGCAGGTCGTGGAAATCAAGATGAAGACCGACTGTGGCGGCAGCGGGCAACTCTACTACACCAACACCACCGAAACCCAGTACGGAGGCTTCAGCCCCGGCAAGGCGGTGGCCTTCCCGGTCGTCGGCGACAACCTCTGGCACGTCCTCCGCATCCTGCCCTTCTGGCAGGCCGAGGGAAAGGTCATCCTCATCCGGGTGGACCTGCCCACCCCGGCGCCACAGGACAAGGGACGGCTGGGGTTCGCCATCGAATGGGTGCGCATCGTCGAGGAACCGGCGCCGGCCGCCACGGCCGGACAACCGACCTGGGACCTGGGAGCGGACCCGGATGGCTGGACCGTCGAGGGGGGCACCGCCGCCACTCCCGTCGGGGGCGAGTGGCGCCTGCGCGCGGCCGAAGACCGCAACCTCCTCATCGGCAGCCCCCTGCTGCGCTTCGACGCGGGTACGGCGGGCGAATGGGTGACGGTCGAAATGGCGCTGGACCGGGGACGCACGGCCGCCCTGTCCTGGGCCTCCGCCGCGGCCGGCAAGCGGGCGTCGAAAACATTCCCGGTGCGCGGGGATGGACGTCTGCGGACCTACAACGTCGAGGTGGCCGCGGACCCGGCCTGGAACGGCGACATCCTGCTGCTCGAACTGCGTCCCTCGGACGAGCCCGGCGCCACCGTGCGTCTGAAACGAATAGCGGTCAGCCAGGAGCCGGCTGGGCCTCCGGACGTGGAGGTGCTCTCCGCCAGGCTGGCCAATGCGGTCAACCGGGCCGGACAGGTCCTCCCCTTCACCCTGGCCGTGCGCAACCTGGGCGGCGAAACGGTGCGCGGCCTGCGCCTGGAACGCGTGGTCCTGCCGCCGGGCCTGGCCATGGTCACGGCCCCGGAACAGCGCGTTTTCGAGGAGTTCGAATGTCTCGAGACCGCGTCGTTGAGCGTGGAGCTTCGCGCGGAGCGTCCCGTCGAGGGTGAGTTTGCGCTCTACCTCTCCGGTCCGGGGGCGCCGGCGGACCCCTTTCGGGGGCGGGTGCGGGTGGATGCCTCCCTGGATCTGCCGCGGGCGGAGTACGTTCCCGAGCCCCGGCCGCTGGAATCGGACTACGAGATCGGGGCGCTCTATTTCCCGGGCTGGCCCAGCATCGACCGCTGGGCGCGGATCTGGCCCACGGCCCCGGAACGGAAGCCGGTGCTGGGCTGGTACGACGAGGGCAATCCGGAATGCGTCGACTGGCAGATCAAGTGGGCGGTCGAGAATGGGATGCGGTTCTTCCTGGTGGACTGGTACTGGAACAAGGGTTCGCAGCACCTCGACCACTGGGTGAAAGCCTACCGGAAGGCGCGCTACCGGCCGTACCTCAAATGGGCCATGATGTGGGCCAATCACAACCAGGCCGGGTCCCACTCGGAAGAGGACCAGCGCGAAGTCACCCGTTTCTGGATCGAGAACTACTTCGGCATGCCGGAGTATTACCGCATCGAGGACATGCCGCTGGTGATGATCTGGAGCCCGGCCAACATGAACCGCGATCTCGACGGCAAGGGGGGCGTGGCGCGGCTCCTGGAGATTTCCAACGAAATGGCCCGGGAGGCGGGGTACAAGGGGATCTGGTTCGTGGCCATGAAGTGGCCGGAGGCATCCACCGAAGCCAAGGATATCCAGTGGCTGGCGGACGCGGGCTTCCACATGACCAGCATCTACCACTACATGCACCATGGCGGAAAGGCCGAAAACCCGAAGTACTTTCCCTTCGACCTGGTGGCCGAATCCAGTGCCCCCTTCTGGCGGGCCCGGCATGCCACGGGGATCCTCCCCTTCCTGCCGAACCTCTCCACCGGATGGGATGCCCGGCCGTGGCACGGCGACCGGGCCACCGTCATCCACGGGCGCAGCGTGCCCCTGTTCCGGCGCATCTGCGAGGATGCCAAAGCGTTCGCGGACGAGACGGGGGTGCGCCGGTTGGTCCTGGCGCCCCTGAACGAATGGGGGGAGGGGTCCTACGCGGAGCCGTGCGCGGAGTTCGGCTTCGGTATGTACGAAACGGTGCGTGACGTGTTCTGCCGCCGTCCCGCCGGCGGCTGGCCCCTGAACTACGCGCCTGCGGACGTGGGACTCGGGCCCTACGACCTGCCGCGACCCGAGGCGCCGACCCTCGATGCCTGGGACTTCGACCAGGGCGCCCAGGGGTGGAGTGCCATGATGGGTATCGCGGACTTCGGCGCCCGGGACGGGAGCCTGTACTTCCGCTGCCGCGGCGGCGATCCGGCCCTCCATGTCCGACTCGATGCGCTGAGGGCCCGCCGCTATGCCGCCGTGACCGTCCGCATCAAGGCCGGGCCCACGGCGCCCCCCGAACAGATGCTGCAGTTGTTCTGGACCATCGGCTCCGGCAGCGCCACCGAGGAGACCAGCGTCAGGGCGCCCTTCCCCGTCGACGGCGCCTACCACGACATCGTTCTGCCTGTCGCCGAGAACCCCCGCTGGCGCGGCCGGATCACCAGCCTGCGACTCGACCCCGGCTCAACCCCGGGTCTCGAATGCAGCATCGACGCCATCCGTATGCTGCCGGTCCAGCCCTGAACCCGCGGGCACACCATGACCGCATCGGGGCGGGACGGCCCAATCCCGCTGCCTTTCCGCCCAGCGTCGGAGAAAGGAAACAGTGCTTGCCAAGCCACCGGCCGCGCTGAACCTCCGGTTTCTACACCAGTTCCCCGAGTACCAGGCATTTCAGGCAACCCACCGGCAGCGGACAGAAGAAGTGGAACAAACCGAGACCAACCGCGTAGCAACGCCGGAGGAGGCGCTGGAGACGGCTCACGCGAAGATCAGGGATGACCTTGCCGCCGACATTCTCCAGCGGCTCAAGACGTGTCCACCCACCTTTTTTGAGCGTCTCGTGGTCGAAGTCATCGTCAAAATGGGTTACGGCGGCAGTCGGCAAGATGCCGGAAAAGCCATCGGAAAGAGCGGGGATGGTGGAATTGACGGCATGATCAAGGAGGACAAACTCGGTCTGGACGCCATCTACATCCAGGCGAAACGGTGGGAGAACACGGTCGGACGACCGGAGATTCAGAAGTTTGTTGGCGCACTGACAGGGCAGCGCGCCAGGAAAGGGCTTTTCATCACGACTTCCGATTACTCGGCAGACGCTCAAGACTACGTTTCCCGGATCGACACGAAGATCGTTTTGATCGACGGGGAGACATTGGCGCAACTCATGATCGACCACAACGTCGGCGTGTCCACGATCGCGACCTACGACTTGAAGAAGATCGACACAGACTACTTCTCAGAGGAATAGGAAAGACAGAATGAAGTTCGTACCAG
>JAFGRS010000298.1 GCA_016935045.1 Lentisphaeria bacterium
GCGCCCGCGTCCTCGCGGGCATGCCGCCCGGAGACCGTGCGGCCTACTGGAGCGCCCGCGTCCTCGCGGGCATGCCGCCCGGAGACCATGCGGCCTACTGGCAGGGCAACCGCATCGAGGCGCCGCGCGCTCCGGAGCGGTTCTCCCCGGGTCTGCGGCGCAGGGGCTCAGGCGGTTCCGCCTGCCTGCAGGGGGAATTCCGCCTCGACGTTGACCTGCCTGCCCTGGCGCGCCGAGCGTCGCAGGGCGGCCTCGAATTGCAGTTCCTCGAGTCCCGCCAGGCCCGGGACGGGGGGTGGCGTGCCCTCGCGCAGGCTCTGCAGGTAGGCCCGGATGGACTTGCCGAAGGATGCCTTGTACTGGTCCCAGCGGGAGGTGTTGCGGGTGAGGGCGTGGACCTCGTGGCGCTTGACGGCAGCGGCATAATCGAACACCTCGAGGTCGCCATCCAGGCCGCGGCCGTGGAAGCGTCCCCGCTCGTAGTGGACGGTCAGTTCGTAGAGCGGGAAGGCGAAGTTCATGCCCCAGGTCCCCAGGATGGTCCCTGAAGCCCCGTTCCGGAACGTCAGGGCCGCGGCCACATCCCGGGCCCGGGCCTGGCCGTGACGGTGTTCCCGGGGGCCGGTGAGGGCGGACACCGTGGCCACCGGGCCGACGAAGAAGAGGGCCAGGTCGATGCAGTGACTCCAGCAGGCGTAGTTCACGCTGGCCTGGACCGCCACCGGCTCGCCGAAGTTGCGCGACGCCACGATGTCGCGCGCGGCAAGGGTCTGGTCAAAGAAACGGTAGTTGAAGATCATTGCCGTCTCGCAGGACACCGCGGCGGCCTTGTCCAGCAGCCGCCGGGCCGTCGCAAAGTCCTCCTCGTCGACGTTGTCCTGACCATGGCGCGCCACGAGCGGCTTCTCGAGGAAGAGCCGTCGCGGTTGCAGGGGGAGGAGTTCTTCCAGGACGTCCGCCCGGGTCGTCTCGTTGGTGAGCACGAAGATGCTGTCGGGCCCCCAATCCACAAGGGCACGGAGGGACTCGCACACGGTACCGCCGAAGGCCTCCGCGCAGGCCTGCGCCTTCCCCGACGTGCGTGAGAAGTACGCCAACTCGACGTCCTTCTCCTTGGCCAGCACCGGCAGGTAGCAGTCCCTCGCCACCTTGCCCGTACCCACAATCCCGATGCGCATGAGACTCCTCCTCGCTGCGGTGTCCCACAGGCGCCCAGGACGCCGACGGCGGACATCCGGCACCTGCAGACCTTGTAGCCCCCGCAAACATAGGTGCCCGCGGCGCGCCTCGCCAGCGGCAGGGAGGTGCCCCCAGGGCTGTTTCAAGATCCGGCGAATCGCTTCCCGCCGCCACTGCCCTTGCGGCAGTGGAGCGCCGATTCGGGGTGAGGGAGCGTGGCCGCGCCCCCTCCCTGCACTCCGATCGGCGCTCCACCGGGACAAGCCCGGCGGCGGCGTTGGGATCTTGAAACAGCCCTGAGGTGCCCCCTGGTTTCCGCCCGGCGGCAGACCTACCGATCGTCCCCCATCTGTGTGGACCGCCCGCGCCTGCCTGTGCGGGCACGCAGACAGGGCCTCGCGGGCACTCTCGGCTCAGCGGGAGCCGTTTCCCGATCCCTCCCCGGGTTGAGTGAGGGGTTACGCGTCCGCCGGAATGCCGCATTCACGCGGAAGTTCTCTGCGGGGCTTCGGCCCCCGTTCCGGTTGTCCCCGATGTCCCCGAAGCCGGCCGCGGCGGCAGCCCGGACCACGGTACGCGGCTGAAGCCGCTGCCGAGCTTCCGGTGGTACCCGGGTCATGTTCAGTGGGCGTTGTCGCCGCGGAATACGCCGGGGACCGTAACGTTGGTGTGCCGTCTGGTCAGCGAGGAGTGTGGAGAGTCCATGGACACGATTCGTGTCGGTTTCATCGGGACGGGCAAGCGCAAACCCAAGCCGGATCTGAACGGGTTTTTCATGGCCTGGCAGCATGCGCCGGGCTACCGCAAGGTCGCGGGTTGTCGGCTGGTGGCCTGCGCAGCGGGCGCACGTCGGAACTCTGCGCGGCCAACCAGATCCAGGCCATGGAGATTGTCTTCGGGGCCTATGAGTCCTCCCGCAGGCGCGGACGCGTCGATTTGCCCCTCACCATCGCCGACAACCCGGTCGTCAGCATGCTCGAAAGCGGGGAACTCAAAGCCCGGGCCGCTCACCAGCGCATCTAGAGCAGCACGCAGCCCGCCCCGAGCACCTGGCGGGGGACGGAGGCGAATTCGAGTTCCAGCAGGGCTACTCCGGCAACGGGATCGGGGCATTTCTCGGGCAGGCCCGAGATCACGAGGCGGTCCCTGCGCTGTTGGAACGGCAGAGGTGCCCCGTCCGGGAACAGCCGCGCCTGTTTCAGTCGGCGTGTGAGCCCGCCGATGGCCAGTTCGCGGCCGGGCCAGCGGGTACACCAGAAGAACAGCTTTCTGCCGCGGCGGGTCCAGGTCCCCGTGGGCATCCATTCCATTCCTTCCACGCGGTCGACATGGCCGTACACCGCGTCGCCGTAGGTGCGCAGCCAGGTCCCCACCGCGGCCAGTCTCTCGCGGGCCTCCGCCGGGACCGACCCATCCGCCTTGGGACCGATGTTGAGCAGCAGATTCCCCTGACCGGCCGCGCAGGTCCGCAGCATGTCCAGGACCTGGCGGACACTGCGCCAGTCCTCGGGCGGCGCGGGCTGCCAGCCCCAGGAGCCGTTGAAGGTCATGCAGGCTTCCCAGGAACGGCCGATGGCTTCGGCGCGGATGTGTTCCTCCGGGGTCCCGAAGTCCTCCGGCAGCTTCGAGCGGTTGTTGATGATGATCCCGGGCTGAAGTTTGCGCACCATGGCGTTCATGGTGTAGCTGTCCCATTCCCGGGCATCGCGCAGCGGCCAGGAGACATCGTACCAGAGGATGTCGAGCGTGCCGTAGTTCGTGCACAGCTCCCGCACGCAGCCCCGGGTGTATTCGAGAAAACGCTGCCGTGCCGCCTCGTCCTTGGCGCACCGTGCTCCATCGGGGTGGTGCCAGTCCATGAGGGAGTAGTAGAACCCGACCCGCAGGCCGAACTCCCGCGCCGCCTCGACGTACTCCGCCACCAGGTCGCGCCCCGGCCCCGTCCGCGTCGCGTTGTAGACGCTCATCTTCGAGTCCCAGAGCAGGAATCCCTCGTGATGCTTGGTCGTCATGACCATGTACTTCATGCCCGC